>JACOMV010000083.1 GCA_014324065.1 Hormoscilla sp. SP12CHS1
AGCTGAATTGGGTCTGCATTGAGTATAGCTCTAGTTTAGCACAAAAATGTTCTACTTGTTTCCTGAACAAGCTGTAAAGGTTTTGTATGTTTTCAATGAAGAAAAATTCAATTACACCCATTAGGGGCGATCGCCCACATTTTTCTCCTGCCAGACCGCGATCTATTTTATCCGTTCTGGCAGCCAGTACCTTATTATTCACCATCACCGGCTGCAACAACATCCTTACAGATCGGTATGAAGCCACTGCTACTGTTACCTATACCTGGCAGGTGAATTACTCCACAAACTCCAGAGACAGGGAGTTCCCACGTCGGGAAACTTTTGCCTCCACTTCCTTAGTTAATCGCAACGGCCAGAAGCCAGAAGGCGCAGTCACTGGACCCGACGATCGGGGCCTGTGGTGGCCTGCCCTGCCTCCCCGCCCCACTGTAGATGATATAGAACAGCGCCAGGAATATGATGAAGATCCCAGCAGTCCGGAACTGTTGAAAGATGTCAAGTACCACCTCAGCTATCAAGTTGGAACACAAACGCGCAACCTGCCTACCAACTATCAAGTTTATCGGGAAGTTGCCAAAGCCTACCCGGAGGGCATACCATTAAAATTTGTTCTCGGTCCGGGCGATCGCACTATCACCAAAGCATCAAGAGAATAATTTGTCGCTCCCTTTGTCCTCTTTACAAGAATTGAGAAACCCGGTTGCTTCAAGAAACCGGGTTTCTGGGCATTTTCTAGTTCGCAAACGTCCCAAGATGGCTGTTGACTCTAGTAAGCGTCCTGCAACTCGTAGAAGTCAGGGGAGATGTAATCCTTCCTTAAAGGCCAGCCTACCCAATCTTCTGGCATTAAAATCCGCTTCAGGTTCGGATGACCCTCGTAGATGATGCCATACATATCATAGGATTCCCGCTCTTGGAAATCTGCTGCTTTCCAGATCCAATACACCGAAGGGACTCGGGGGTTTTCCCGGGGGAGAAATACCTTCACCCGCACTTCTTCTGGGCGATCGGCATCATCGCTTACCTTAATCAGATGGTAAAAACTGACTAACTCCTCTCCCGGGCCAGAATCATAAGCCCCTTGACATTGGAGATAGTTAAATCCGTCGTCATGGAGGGCTTTGGCTACTGGCAGCAGGAATTCTGGCTCTACCTTAATCATCTCGACACCCAGACGATCCGCTGCTAAGGCTTCATGAGCAAGGTTTTTTTCCGTCAATAATTGGGAAACCTTACCAGTTTCAACCGGTTGTGATGGCTCTGTTGGTACTGGTTTTTCTTCTTCAGCCACGGTTGACTTCCTCCTTTTCCGTCGATGCGATCGCTGGTGGTACAGGCATTCCCATTGCTTCTGTCAATTGCATGGGCGGTGCTTGCCTTGATTCAGACTTCAGATACTCGCCTGTTAAGATCGGTTCGACTACCTTCATCTTGTGAGTGATGCTATAGTACCGGTTAGTTTGTCCGATCCGCTCCCGCTCTTGCAGGGAATCATTAGCGATTTTTTTCCGCAGCTTGACGATCGCATCAATAATCGCTTCTGGCCGAGGAGGACAACCGGGAATGTACACATCCACCGGAATCAGTTTATCTACCCCGCGCACCGCTGAGGGAGAATCCACGCTAAACATTCCACCGGTGATCGTGCAGGCTCCCATGGCGATTACGTATTTGGGTTCGGGCATTTGCTCGTACAGACGCACCAGAGTGGGAGTGTACTTCATGGTGATCGTGCCTGCTGTGATCAGTAAGTCAGCTTGGCGGGGGCTAGAACGGGGCACTAGGCCAAAGCGATCGAAGTCAAACCGAGACCCGATCAGGGCCGCAAACTCAATGAAGCAGCAGGCTGTGCCGTACAGCAGGGGCCACAGGGAGGACAGCCGCGCCCAGTTGTAAAGGTCATCTACCGTTGTCAGGATGACGTTTTCCGAGAGTTCCCTAGTGACTTGCGGGCGTTCTACCGGGTTGATCAGTTGCTGTTTGATATCTGAGGTTGTCGTATTTACGACCATTCTAATGCTCCTTTTCTCCAAGCGTAGACAAGACCGACGACCAGAATGGCAATGAAAATCAGGGCTTCGATAAATGCGAGCAGTCCTAGCTTGCTAAATGCTACTGCCCAGGGGTACAGAAATACTGTCTCCACATCGAATATGACAAAGACTAGGGCGAACATGTAGTAGCGAATGTTGAACTGGATCCAAGCCCCCCCTACTGGTTCAATGCCCGACTCGTAAGTGCTACGTCGTTCTGGACCGCGAGTACGGGGGCCGACTAGCTTGGAAACGCTCAGTGCTCCCACTGGTACTAACCCGCAGATCAGTAGGAAACCCAAGAGGTATTCGTAGCCGCTGAGGACAAACACAATTGATAATTTATAACCTTCTATGGACGCTTTACATTTTTACATATTTGGTTCCCGGTTGCCCCAATCCCCGACCAGTTCCATAGATCGACGCCCCCCCGCCGCCCCTAAAGGGTCGGGCTACATATACAAAGCCCGCCTGCGCGGGCTGGATTTCTTTGACTAAACTCGCCCCTTCCTCGGACAAGCGTCCCGCCTGTCTCCTGCTCTCTCCCAGTACACTGGCACTCACAACATCTCCCCTACTTTCCAGAACACGGGCGGGAAGGCGGAGTACTCTACCCTCGACACACCACTCCTGACTCATCGACGGCGAGGGTAAATTATATCCTTTCCCTCTTATATTCGACCCAAAGTTGCTTCACCACTGGATCGTCACCCACAAGAAACATCTTTCGGCGAATTTCCGTAAGGCCCTGGGTGGTTAACTGAGCTAATTCTTGGTTCGATAATGGCCAGGGTGGACCATCCGGTTCAGCCTCCGTTTCCCGTAGGCGGGCGATCGCCAGTAATGTTCCCTGCTCGGCAACCAGTTGCCCAACTGCTTGGATGGCAGTTGCTCTGATCGACAACGGTAATGCTTGCAAGTTACGACATTCCAAAACGAAGTCAAAGCCATGGTGCCAGCTGGAATCTAGGCACAATAGATCTGCTACTTGATAGTTAATAGATGATGGGGGGAACCGTTGCTGGCACCATGCGATCGCCGTCGGAGAAATATCAAAAGCTGTAACCTGAAACCCCCTGTTTTGCAAAGCTTCCGCATCATCGCCCAGTCCACAACCCACCACCACAGCATGACGCGGAACATCATGAAATTCCTCTGGAAATCCATAGTGTTCAAACCAATCTTGGGCATGGGGATGCAGAGTTAATCCTGCCCAAGGAACCTGGGTATAATCTCCTCGGGCCTGGGCATATAGTTCTTCAAACCAGCTAGCAGGATCGTCACGTCTGATTGCCGCTGCTGATAGTTGTCTGACTTTTTGGCGTAGAGTTTCTGGTTGTTGCTCGAACATATTAATTCAGGGCAAACGCATCGAATATAGTATAACTGGTAATCGAAAAAATTTCCTAGCGCCTCGCGCGATCTTTATTACTTGTAACTTTTTCCTTTAATCGCCGATTTAATTTCCTCCATTTTCTGCTCCATACTCCTGCTTTTCAGTAATTCTTTAGCCTTGTTAATTCCTGATGATATATTAGCACAAACTCCACAATGCCAGAGATAAAAACCGCCGTTCCAAATGGCTGCTTGCATCAATTTCGATTCCTTTCCTTGCACAACTTGCTCGATCTCTGTTAGGAGTTGCGCCTCAGACTTGATCGCCACATCCTTACCATGTAAACCGTATTCTCTAGGAGTAGCTTTCAGATAATCAAAACCTTCTGAACTTTCGGGATCGCTAACAGCGACGATCGTGGTTTGGGAAAGTCGTAAATCGCAGCTACCCTCTAGTCCCTTGACTAAAGTATATTTTTTTTCTCCCCGCAGCTTAAATGTTTCTTTGATCGTCGCTTCTGTGGGCGGATGGACGTAACCTGCGATCTGATGAACTTTATGTTTATAGGGAGACCAAATTAACTCTAAAGTTGCCAAGGGGGGACGCTTGCCAATTTGATCTCGATAGGCAACTAAGGGTTCAGTTTGGGGGAAATTTTTTGGTATATAGATAAAAGCCAACCCTGTTTTTACGAGTAATGAGTGCAACTCTGCTAATGCCAACTCATCAAAATCCAATCCCAAGCTTTTCCAGATTTCAAAGGCGGGAATACCATACTTGGTTGCCATTCTGTTACCGCCATGCATAATCACGCGCAGGCCCGAGACCGCCAGCAGTAAAGCCGTAATCTGACTTATGGGAGCAGTTCGCGATCGTCCGTCGTAGGGAACCCCCAAAACAACTACCTCTTTCTCGGGATCTGGTAATGGTTCCAGTTGCGGTCCCAGTTCGTCATAGGCATCCAACATACCTGCTAGTTCCATTGCCGTGGGTCGCTTGATCCGGTGAGCAATCAGAAAAGCACCTATTTGAGCTGGAGTTGCTTCTTCCTGGAGCATCATCCGCATTGCGGTAGCAGCTTCTGAGCGAGTTAAATCCTTGTGGGTATGCTCGCCGCTACCGACTTTTTGCAATAATTCTCGAAACTGTTTGCTCATAATCTAATTTTCTCGAATGCTGAATTATAGCACTCCCACAATTGACAATTATTTCAGTCTGTCAAAGGAGACGGCAAATGTTTCAGGGCCGCTTGTGCAATTTGAAGCTAATGATAATGATAATCAATAACGGCGTCGTGGCCAATTTTGAGCGCACGCTCCGGGCCCCCTCCGCTGCCAGGCCATCTCCCAACTGGTTACAGACTTTCCCCTGCCAGCTGATATTACCCCCGCACCAGTCTTCCAGCCCTAACTTTCCATCTATACACCGGTCCAAACTCTGTCTATAACCGGTTATTTAATGTAGACCCTAGGTTGTGGGGCGAACCGGAAAAATCGGCTATCGCTATTTTTCAATAAATGTAGCTACAGACTAAAAATGGGAAAGTGGCTCATAGTTAATATTATTAGGATGTCACATTGCCAGAGACCAGCAATATATCTGTAGCTATTAAAAAAAGCTACCCCAAAAATCTCAAAGATTGAAAAAGTTCCCGAAGATGTAATAAGATTTAACATAGATTTTAAGATTTCAGGCAAGATGGCTGAGGAGGCTACCGGCGCAATGAGCACCGAAACTCCCGAAACGAAAGCAGAACAGGCGCTAGATCGATATGAATGTCGCTCCTGTGGCTACATTTATGAGCCGAGAAAAGGAGATGGCCAGGGTAAAATTCCCCCAGGAACACCGTTCGCCGAGTTGCCCGCTGATTGGCGCTGTCCCGTTTGCGGGGCAAAAGTTTCCCAGTTTGAGGACATTGGTGTGGCGGGAACAGCCTCGGGATTTGCAAAGAATCTGGGTTATGGATTTGGCGTCAACTCTATGACGCCAGGACAAAAGAATCTGCTGATTTTTGCGGCCCTGTTCTTGGCATTCTTGTTCTTTATCAGTCTTTATGGCTTAAACTAAAACCCGGGCTTAGGTTCATACCCAGATTGGTAAGGCGATGCAATCAATTGTGAAACAGTTTCAACGGGCTGTAACGTTATTAGTAGTAGTGCTGCTCTGCGTGAGTTGCAAAAATCCCTATTTGCCATCGACGACGTTTAATCCTTGGCAACAGGTAGAAATACCAACGGATTCTACCCTACAGGACATAGGGTTCACTTCGGACCTGATGCATGGGTGGTTGGTAGGTAGCAACGCGACTATCTTGGAAACGAAAGACGGTGGCAAAACCTGGAAACCGAGAACTCTGGATTTGGATGGGGAAAAAGTTCGCTTGACATCGGTGAGTTTTTCGGGTGATGAAGGATGGATGGTGGGCATCCCTTCAATTCTGCTGCATACTACAGATGCAGGTGAGACATGGTCTCGGATCCCCCTGAGTGCTAAACTACCGGGCAATACTAAAAGTATATTAGCTCTGGGACCATCCTCGGCAGAGATGACGACAGATGTGGGGGCAATATATCAAACGACAGACGGTGGGAAAACTTGGAAGGCGATGGTGAAACAAGCAGTGGGGGTGTTTAGAAATATATCTCGTAGGGCTGATGGCAAGTACGTGACAGTATCGGCGAAGGGTAATTTCTATTCGACTTGGTCCCCAGGTGCAGATGCCTGGGAACCCCATAACCGCAATAGTTCCCGGCGCGTCCAGAATATGGGGTTTGGTAAAGATGGTCGGCTGTGGATGCTGGCAAGAGGCGGTCAGATCCAGTTTACCAAACCAGATAACTTTGAGGAGTGGGAACCAGCTATATATCCGGAAAAGGCGACTAGCTGGGGTTTACTAGATTTGGCATACCGCACGCCAACAGAAATTTGGGTGGCGGGTGGTAGCGGGAATTTGCTGTGTAGTTTAGATGGTGGAGAGATATGGCAAAAAGACCGCGAAGTAGAAGATATCCCTTCAAATTTTTACAAGATTATCTTCTTGACGCCAGAGAAGGGGTTTATCATTGGTAACAATGGCGTGTTACTGAAATATCAGCAGCCATGATCAGCGGCCTGATGTTGGGTTTCATAGTACCTGTTGGTCCAATTGCTGTAGAGAGGAGTAAGAAAAAATGTCAGGTTCAACTGGAGAACGTCCCTTTGGGGATATTATTACTAGCGTTCGCTATTGGTTGATTCACAGCATCACGATCCCGATGTTGTTTATTGCGGGCTGGCTATTTGTGAGCACGGGCTTGGCATATGATGTATTTGGCACCCCCCGACCCAATGAGTATTTTACTCAGGATCGGCAGGAATTGCCAATTGTGACAGACCGCTTCGGGGGAAGCGGGCAAATCGAGGAGTTTATTGGTAAGTAATGTCAGCGGTCAGTATTTGCCATTTTGAAGTCAGGAGGAATTATGACAAGTAGCAATTCTAATGAACCGGTTACATATCCCATCTTTACCGTGAGATGGCTGGCAGTTCATACCCTAGCTGTGCCAACGGTGTTCTTTTTGGGCGCGATCGCAGCCATGCAATTTATTCAGCGATAGGAGGAACCATGGATCGCAATTCCAATCCGAATAAGCAGCCAGTAGAGTTAAACCGGACTTCACTTTACTTGGGTCTGCTGTTGATTTTCGTTCTCGGGATTCTGTTTTCCAGTTATTTCTTCAACTAATATCTTCTCTGGGTAATTGCACACACTTCCCGATCCCCCCCAGCCCCCCTTACGTTCCCTGGCGGAGCCAGGGAACGAGGGGGGATCTTTGCTCCCCCCTTATTAAGGGGGGCTGGGGGGATCCATTTTTACCGTGGTCGATCAAACGGATCTGATATAACTGGAGAAGGTCGTATAAATAAGTCAGGAGGAAAAAGCTGTGTCTGGAGGTGGAAGAATCCCTCTGTGGATTGTAGCAACAGTAGCCAGTACAGGCCTACTCGTGGTTGTGGGTCTGTTCTTCTATGGTGCCTACGTCGGTGTAGGTTCCTCTATGTAACGGTATAGATCCACTAGAACTAAAAGACCGCCTAGAAATGGGCGGTCTTTTAGTTTGACTGATGGAACGATCGACAATCACAAGGTACTGGAGTTGAGGCTTTCTGCTTCACCTTTGGTCTGGGGCAGGTGCAGGCCGCACTCTTGCTTGAGTCCACGGAAACGGGTGTCCCGATCGCTTGCGTCAGCGGAAGTGAGGGGACGACTGGAATGCCAATCACCTACGGTGACGTAACCTCGATCGAAGAAGGGATGATAGGGGAGGTCGTGGGCGGTCAGGTATTGGTATATGTCTCTGGAGTTCCATTTGAGAATGGGCAACAATTTATATCGACCTGATTGTAGGTTGACGAAGCGCAAGGTTTTGCGGTGGTCTGTTTGATCTGCCCGCAGTCCTGCTAGGGATGCTGTGGCCTTCAGTTCCTGTAAGGCCCGCTGCATGGGTTCTACTTTGCGGATCTGGTCGTAGCGGTTGAAGGCTTCCACGTCGTTCTGTTCCCAGAGGCGGCCATACAAGGCTTCCATGCGTGCTGGAGAGATGCCAGACTGATATACTTTCAGGTTTAGCTGTAGTCGTTGAGTTATTTCCTCGGCAAATTTATAGGTCTCTGGTGGTAGGTAGCCAGTATCAACCCAAATTACTGGGATATTGGGTACGATGCTGGTGACCATATGTAGCATGACCGCAGACTGGATGCCAAAGCTACTACTCATTACTAAGCCATTCCCGAAGGTCTGGACCGCCCACTCGACGATCTCTGTCGCGTGGGCGTCCGCTAGTTGCCGATCTACGGCTTCTAGATCCAACTGGGGTTTCTCGTATTGCTGTGTCCCGATCTGGTTCTTTTGCTGGCGAGACCCGTTCCGCTCTACATGCAGTTGCTGCATAGTTTTCCTTATTTTGCTTACTGTTACATGTAATGGTAAATTATACTGCCTATAAAGTTATTGCACTTGGGATTTTACGATTTATTTGGGATTTACCTGCAACAGAATTAACTACCACCCCCACAGCCCCGCACCCTCAAGGGTGCGGCTACCGATACAAAGCCCACGCTCCGGGCCCCCTCCGCTGCGCAGGGGCTCAAGATCTTGTAAACATGAGGTTCCGTTCCATTCTGAAAACCTTTATGCTGCGAATTTCATGGTTTTGAGAATTTCGACAATCTCCGCTGGATCCTGTCGCTTGGTATAATCTGCATCAACAAAGGCGTAGACGATCGTGCGATCGGGCGCTATAACATAGGTAGCTGCTTCCCATAATTTAATCGTGTTTGTCCCCCCCTCGCAATGACAATCTATATCCAAAACCTTGAAGTATTGTTGCCCGCCCTACGATATAACTGAAATGGTGGGCAATGCCCACCCTACCAACTATCATTGCTCTATGTTTACATGCGATCTGCAAGTCCCGTCCGGTTATCAAACTCAGTCTGCAGACACCGACATTGAGGCAGAATTAGTCCAATTTGCTCTCTGGCGACAGATGAGTTCGAGACAAAAAGAAGCCCTTTTTCGGCGGGTTGTCCGGCGAGTTCCGGTTTTAATTTGGCAAGCAGTTCGCCAGCAGTTTCCTGATGCGCCTATGCAAGAATTGCGCTATGCTTATGTGCGGAAACGCTGGGGAGAAACTGGGGCAAAGTTGCTGGCGGAGATCCAATATTCAGGAGGATTAATGTTAGAAGATCCGATCTGGTTAGCCCGGAAAATAGCTGGAATTTTTTCATCCCTAGATATTCCTTATTATCTTGGCGGTTCCGTAGCAAGTTCCTTGCAAGGAGAAGTCAGGTACACGGAAGATTTAGATTTGGTCGCCCACATTCAACCCGCTCAAGTTAGGGGACTTGTTGAACGGCTTTCGGGAGAGTTTTATATTAGCGAGGTGGCTGTAGAAGATGCTATGTCAGGACGCTGTTTGTCTTTTAATATTATTCATCTGGAAACTACAGAGAAGGCAGATATTTTCGTGATGAGAGATGATGCTTTCTCTCGGTCCCAAATGAAACGGCGATCGCTGCATGTTGGGGATGGGGACATTGAGGGTGCTTTGTATTTGTGTAGCCCGGAAGATACGATCTTACAAAAACTGCTTTGGTTTAAGATTACAGCACGAGAGTCGCAAAAACAATGGCGGGATATTTTAGGGGTGTTGAAGTTACAGGGTAAAGCTCTAGATTTCGATTACTTGCGAGAATGGGGAGAACGGTTGGCAGTGCTGGTAGATTTGGAAAGGGCTTTTGTGCAAGCAGGAATATAGTAATGTTGTGCTAAATTTGCTAGCAATGAAGGTAAACTCACATCTTACAGCTTTCCCGATAACCCGCCGGGGCTTGGGCATCGGGGGAGATTTACTTTACCATCTTGAATATGGAATTGTTTATCATCGAGACAGTCCTTCGCCACCTCTTCCCAGCCATCTCCATGAAACTCTTGCAGTTTCCCTTCCACAAATGGTCGGAGTCCTTCAGCAAGATAAATCAATATGGCACGCTTTCCCAGACCCGAACCCGAAGTCATCGCCCTTGCTGAAGCAGTCATCGCTGGATTGAGCGCTAACACCGGTGTCTATGCTGCGCCCCCGTCTCTATCGAAGAGTTGACTAACCGCTTGCAGAACTATCGGAATGCTAAAAATGAGGCGATCGCGACCCAGGCAGAAGCCACCAGTAGCAAGGACGAAGCCTTAGCAGAATTGATTGATTCCCCGTTCGTAGTAAACGCTTTAGCGTTTGCCCGTTCGCCCGTTCGTAGTAAACGCTTTAGCGTTTGCCCGTTCGCCCGTTCGTAGTAAACGCTTTAGCGTTTGCCCGTTTGCCCGTTTGCCCGTTCGTAGTAAACGCTTTAGCGTTTGCCCGTTTGCCCGTTCGTAGTAAACGCTTTAGCGTTTGCTCTTGTCAGGGGATGAAACGGGATCTTCCTGAAGCTGCCATGCCCACGACAGCCCCAATAGCCTCGATCGCAGGTGCAATGCAGGTTCACCAAGCACTCCTATATTTGCACGGCAAAACAGGACTACTCGATCCAGGGGAAAAAATATTTCTGGGATTAAATCCTTGGACAGCTTTCAAAATGCAAATTCAGCGTCGGGAGATTTGTCTTGCCCACGACTTATCCATTGAACCGGCAATGGAGATCGAGTACGAGCCAAACATGAGGGCGCAAGAAGTTCTGGAACAGTTGGATACATCGGGATATGCCGAACCGGTTCTCTGGCTACGCAATGAAGTGATAGGCAAGATGACATGCCGGAGGTGCGGGTATGAGGAACAGGCGAACGCTCCCCTACGCAAATATCCAGAATCTCAGCAAGCTTGCCCTAAGTGTGGTTATGAATTGAGGGATTTTGAAGTAATCAGGAATCTGACCCTAGAAGATTCCAGCGCCAGCGTTATTTTAAAAGAGTTATGTCTGACGAAGAACGAAATACTACACTGCGAAACCGCCAAAGGTCAAATAGCAATTCAATTTTGTCAAACATAGGAGGAAACATGGCTTCTATAGTTGTTCGTATGCATGATCAAACTCGGAAAGCAGCGGTTAATTTACCTGGCTCTCTCACAATGGAACAGCTTTTGCAAACCACACAGCAAAAGTGGAATATTACCGCCTATAATGATACTCACTATGCTCTTCGTCTAGAGCGTACAAATCAACAGTTATCTCCTTCTGCAACACTTGATTCAGTTGGAGTGGAAGACAATGATATCCTTGAAGTTTACCCAATTCCTCAATATGTAAAAATGAGCGTTTGAAAATACATAATTTATACATATAACAAGGAATAATTGTGTTATGAGTGTATGGTAAAAAAGACTCCGAAATGAATTTCAGCAGTTATCTGAACTGGTGGATAATTCTGATGGGACGCTAACGATAGTTTCAACGAGCGGAAATCCACCGTATCAATATGTCATCGAATACCGATGCAAGGGCATAGAGCGGCTAGAGGGAAATGACCCTGTCTTCCGCAATAATCATCAGGTAGAAATTACTTTAGGCAACAATTATCCAAAAGAACAACCTACTGCGAAGTTTCTAACTCCTATATTCCACCCTAATGTTTATAGAAGTATGAAAATATGCCAAGGTCAGTATTGGGTAATAGGCGAACCTCTGTTTGAAGTAGTGATGAGAATAGGCAAAGTCATTCAGTATGAAGATGACATAATAAATTTGCAAAGTCCAGCTAATAACGAAGCTAAAAAGTGGGCAGAAAAGAACATGTGGCGTTTTCCAGTTGATAATCAGACATTCAAATCCCAAATTTCTTGGGATGAACAACCAGTCCAACCAGTCAACATTTATTTCCAAGATATATAGGGAGATAGTCATGTCACGAGGACCAGAGTCACCACACACTCCACGAAATAACCCCGGAAGAATTCAGAACAGCAAGCTCAAATTGTCTGGAAAGACAGCGAGCGAATTGTTTGGGAAGACAGTGAGGATGTTTATAAGCCAATTCGTAAGACTCATAGTGATTTTCAAGCAGAACGCGGCATTGAGAGGCAGGCTTAATTTGTAAAAGTATATATCAAAGTTGATGCGCTCGATCAACTCAAGGCTCATCTAGAGTCTGATATCCGGGTCGAACAAGGTGGAATTCTTTTTGGTAATGCCTACGAAGACCCTGATATAGGAATATACTTTTGCTATGCAGGAGATGGGAAGAGCCACCTCATATTCATGTTGAGCGTGATGACAACGAGGCCAAGTTCTGGTTCAGCCCAGTCCGGTTGCAAGACAACAAAGGATTTGCTTCTAAAGAAATAAATCGCATTCAGAAGCTAGTTGAAGAGTACCAAAAGCAGTTACTCGAGGGCTGGGATGACTTCTTCAATAATGATTGACACACGCAACAATTGGCGATTAACAGGTAGCAAAGAGGGCATACACTGGCCTGAACTGGATGAAGATATTAGCATCAAGAATATTATTCTCGGTCAACCGTCAGGAGAAAGTCAGAAGTCCCTCAAACGTTGGTTAGAATTGAGAACTGGAAACTTTCCTGATTAGTTTCACAGCCAGTTAGGGGAACTGATAAAAAGGCGATCGCCCCAAAAATGGCCCGAAAACTCCAGATGCGATCTGGTACTTTTCTTTAATATAATTTAGCCCGCGTAGGCGGGCTTCGTTTGTGTAGCCCTACCCCTCGTTCCCTCACAGCGGAGGGGGCCCGGAGCGTTGGGAACGGGTTAGGGCGGGGTAGCGTGAGGTTCACCCGAGGCGATCGCCCCTTGCTGAGATAGGGCGCAATATGCTAAACTACAGATAATCTTTCCAACCCCCAGATAAAGATGAAACTGAACCAAAGTAGAATAGAAATTGCTTCTAGTGTGCTAGCAGGTCTGGATATATTATCCCCTGATGAGAGAGAACCAGTATTGCAGGCGATCGACTCCCTAGAGAACTTTTCTCCCCAAAGCACTCTCCCCTCAAACATTCAAAAATTTACGCCTTCAGATATCCCAACATTCTATCTGCTACACGCGACTCCCAGTTACCGAGTTATTTTTGAAATTGAGGATCAAAACAAAATTAAAATATTACACCTGTTTGTGAGAGGTTAGAATATATGTTTGGCGAACAAAGTGCCGTTGTATGAGAGTTGTATGAGATGAAAAATTTTTCACAGCTTGAGTTTAATCCGAGAATTTGTCGAGAGGAGTTAGCAGAATTTCAACAACTCCTCCAAAACCGTCAATCTCTATCTGAACTTGACGATATTAGCCCTTTTTTCAGAAAACGCCAGCATCTAGCTGCTTTTGTGGCTTTTTACCACCCAAAGATTATTAGATACAATCTGATTGCGGGGCGCAGGGCGGAGAGGATATCGGTCAAGTTATGTCATAATTGGTCCTTCGCCCCTACAGTTGTCGGCAGCAAATGACTATCAACTACTTGTGACCATACCCATGCGATCTCCCGTAAAGTGTGTTTTATGATAATTTGGCCTCGATCTTGTCAATATTTCATTTAGGGTGTTACTTGCGTTAAACTGGAAAGAAAGTGTAGAGTAAATCTAGAGGGAAGGCTATGGCCACAACTCTGAGGAAGTTAGTTCAAGAAAAAAGAGAAGAAATTCTGAACATCGCCGCCCAGCACCAAGCCTATAATGTCCGCATTTTTGGCTCGGTGGCCCGGGGTGAAGACCGCGAAGACAGCGATGTAGATTTTCTGGTGGACATGGAACCGGGACACAGTCTCTTAGATCGAATTGGTTTAATGCAGGATTTAGAAGACCTTTTGGGTCGAAAAGTGGACGTGGCCACTGTGAAAGTTTTGCGGGATTTTTGCCGCGATCGCATTCTATCGGAGGCGGTGCCCCTGTGACAGAAGATGAAAGCTATTTAAGAGATATCCTCGATCGCATCCAGCGGATCGAGGCTTACACCCAAGGGGGAGAAGAGGAATTTTTTCAGTCTCTCTTGATTCAAGATGGGGTTATTCGCAGTTTTGAGGTCATCGGAGAAGCCATTAAGCAACTGTCGGCGGAATTGAGGCAAAGTCATCCGGATATTCCTTGGCGGAAAATCGCTGGATTCCGAGATGTCCTCATTCACGATTATACCCAAGTCGATTTAGATGAAGTTTGGAATGTTGTAGAACGAGATTTACCAAACCTGAAGCCGAGAATTTTACATATTTTACAAGAACTAGACCAGAAACCCTGATACAAAATCAGGTTAACATCCTTTTTGGTTCCGATCGCGATATCGCGCGGGCTCTAGTTCTGCTGTCTTCGCAACCACTATGGCGATCGCACCAAAAATGGCCCGAAAACTCCAGATGCGATCGGGTACTTTTCTTTAATATAATTTAGCCCGCGTAGGCGGGCTTCGTTTGTGTAGCCCTACCCTTTAGGGTTAGGGCAGGGTAGCGTGAGGTTCACCCGAGGCGATCGCCCCTTGCTGAGATAGGGCGCAATATGCTAAACTACAGATAATCTTTCCAACGAAAGTAGAATAGAAATTGCTTCTAGTGTGCTACAGGTCTGGATATTATCCCCTAATGAGAGAGAACCAGTATTGCACTCCCTAGAGAACTTTTCTCCCCAAAGCACTCTCCTCAAACATTCAAAAATTTACGCCTTCAGATATCCCAACATTCTATCTGCTACAAGCCCCTCCCAGTTACAGAGTGATTTTTGAAATCGATGACCAAAACCAAATTAAAATATCACACCTGTTTGTGAAAGGTTAAAATATATGTTTGGCGAACAAAGGTCACCTGTATCATCTGTATTGAGCCGTTAAAGATATGATCTACTTGACTAGGCACTCCTTCCATGATAGGAGGCAGGAGCCTCAGAAGACCGTTCCTGGGAACGAGAGGGTAGCCGTTTTTTCTCTATGACAACGCTAAATAAATTGGTATTAAGGATAACCATAAATTGTCGAGATATGAATGCGAAAATATTATTGGATTCCACTGCGATCGCGTATAAATAATAGCTAAAATGAAATTTTTTTAGTCGGTTTTCAACCGACTTGGCGCCTCGAAACCTGGCTGCTCTCCTCTCCGCAGGCGCTCTGGCAGCGGAGGGGGCGTTACCCGGGGAGCTGGCGCCTGGCCTGCGACTCTGCGCTGCCTGGGAACGCGGGGGTTTGAACCAGAGGCGGGCTATCGGGACAGATGCAAGATATATATTACAACAGATTTTGAGCTTCGACGTGAGCGAGGTTCGGCGATCGCCCCAAATACTTCCCCCGAAAACAGAGATGCGATCGCCCGTAAACTGGTTACTCCTGCCAATTTTGCCTTGCCCTTGCAAATATCTCATCTATGGTTTGTTCTTCATAAAGCCGCCGAGAAATTTCTACATAATCAGTAGGTTCCCAGTACAGCAAACTAAGAAATCTCAAAGCAGCAGCAGGGCCAAGAGACTTGAATAAAGCCTCCATCCCCCCATCCGAATTCTAATTTGTCGGGGGTCATCAAATCTCCTTTGAAAACAGTTGTAGTCAAGGTAAATTACATCCATATTGTAGTTAACAAGTCAATCTATTAACTATTATTGCATCCATATGATACCATTCTCAAGTGGCCATCGCCCCAAATCATTAATCATTTCCCTAAAACTGAGAGGCGATGCCCAGATCAGCTATCCTCTGATAATTCTATTTCTACCCACTGTCTCATTTCCTCACTATAAAAACCACCTTTTTCCTTTTCCGAACGTGCCTGCTGAATAATTGCCAAGAATTGAGGGTTATTACTCAACACTTTGCTCTCTTCATCTAAACCATCTTCACTAACAGGCGTAACTTGGATGTCTTCTACCTGTATTGCTTGTGTTTGGCGCTTACTCATAGCTGTTAGGGTACGAAAGTGACTTTTAGTAATAGACAGATATTCAATGTGGTATGCCAACGGTCTAGTCTCCTGACACTATAACCATAATTATACCACACTCTATCTGCGACAGGAAAGGCGATCGCCCCCAACCCTTCCCCGAAAACCGTATCGGCTCCCTATTAATGATATGATAATTTACCTTGCTGCTGTGAAGAATCATGCCAAACGTCAGCATAAATACTCCTAACTGCGTAAGTAATGCGGGTGATGTCCTGGTCTAGTAGCGGTGGCCAGATAACCCCCGCCCCTCGCCAGCGATCGAACTGCTGCCGACCTTCACTAGCAAGCTGGTACAGGACGTGGACCAATTCCCGATCGAGGGCCTCGACCCCTTGCAATGCTGCAAACAGAACCTTCAGGGATAGTAAAATAGAAGTAACTTGACCCGGTATCGGTGGTTCCCCCTGCTGTAGCCGCCCGAGGAAAGTATCCGGGTTATTACCATTAGTCATATTAATCAAAAAGCGACGAGCAGTTTCGTAATCCATCTTCAGTAAAATCTCTGTTCTTTACAGAAAATTCATCACAAATCGCGGCAGCTTTACAGAATATTCACATTATCAGCTACACAACAGCCTGGAAATAGAGCATAACGGAAATAGACGGTTTGCCTTCCAGGCAGTTGATGTCAAACTCCTAAAACCCTATGAACACTACCCTAACCACCATTCCTTTAGTTGACCTCTCGGAACAACATCAGCCCCTGCAAAACCAGATCGATGCAGCAGTTCGGGATGTTTTGCAACGGGGAGATTTTATTCTGGGTAAAGACTTAGCAGAGTTTGAAGCTGCCTTTGCCCTCAAGTCCGGGGTATCCTATGGTATTGGTACTGGTTGTGGCACGGATGCGATCTCCCTAGGATTGCAAGCCTGTGGCATCGGTGCTAATGATGAAGTAATTTTACCCACCAATGCCTTTATCGCCACTTTAATTGGCGTCATCCGCGCCGGTGCTAAGCCAATTTTAGTCGATTGCGACCTCGATGTGCGAGGGGTAGTGCGAGTAGCGCGCCCCGAGTACATCGAAGCAACTGCCTTAATCGACCTGGAAGCAGCGGCCAAAGCCATCACTATCAAAACTAAGGCGATCGTCCCACTACATCTTTACGGTCAGATGGTCTCCCCCCGCCAGTTGCTAGACTTTGCCAGTGCCTACAACGTGCTGATTTTTGAGGATGCGGCTCAGGCTCACCTGGCCCAACGTGAAGGCTATACTGCTGGTGGATCTGGTGGAGTGGGTATAGCAGCAGCCTATAGCCTCTATCCCAGCAAAAATCTGGGATCCTGTGGGGATGGTGGTATGGTTTTGACTAACAATGCCGAAGTGGCCCAAAAAGTGCGATCGCTCCGCAACTACGGAGCCCCGCGCAAATATTATCATACCGAGTTCGGTATCAACAGCCGCCTGGATAACTTACAAGCAGCCATACTCAATGTGCTGCGTTTAACCCTCACAAATCTAACAACTAGATAGGTGCAAGTATAACATCCGCATAAGGGACAGGTCAGGCTGTCGCAGCCAGCAATTCTCCATTTTCCATTCTCAATTCTCGATCTCTTAGCCGACTCCGATCGCGCAGCGTGGCGCAGCCATAGAATTCCGCTCTTTGGGAGCCATCATTAACGGAGAATATATGCCTTTGCACTCCCTACCACGCATCCAGTCTCCAGCCAAATTGCTAATTGCAAATTGCTAATTGCAAATTTTTGATTATTTATTCATCTCAATTCTCAATTCTCCATTTTCCATTCTCAATTCTCAATTTTCCATTATTCATCATAGTCAAATAGACCCATCAAGGGTGCTAAAATCGCCCCGAAGACAAATCCACCTGCATGGGCCCAGTATGCAATTCCGCCCATATTAGCGGGTGCATTCAGACTGGCAAAGCTAGAAATCGCTTGGGTGACAAACCAAATACCCAGAAACACCATCGCTGGGATGCGAACGGTAGTAATAAAATATCCCAGGAAAACCAAGGTAAGCACTTTGGCCCGGGGAAACCTGATAATGTAGGCTCCCATGACACCCGCGATCGCCCCTGACGCGCCCAAGGAAGGGATATCAGAAGACTGGGAAAAGAACCACTGAGTCAATGCCGCCAACATCCCGCAGATCAGATAGAAGATGATAAATTTGACATGACCCAGTTTATCTTCTACATTGTTGCCAAAAATCCAGAGAAACAACATATTCCCTAACAGGTGCATCCAACTCCCGTGCAAGAATTGGGAGGTAAACAGAGTCAGCCACTCTGGCACCGGTTGGTTTACTGCCACGCCAGTAAAGCTAGCAGATAGCTCCCTGGGAACCACTGCAAACAGGTGGTATAATCCTCCTAGTTCTTGCGGTGCCAAACTAACTTGATACAGAAAAATCAGGATATTCGTGGCAATCAGCCCATAGGTAAAATAGGGGGTTGATTGGGTGGGATTTTCGTCATGAAGGGGAAACACAGTTATTCTCTACTATTGTTGCTAGCTTGGGAATTATTTACGGTTTTAGACTTCTGGTTAGGGCAATATCTGCTGTTGTGCATTGAATTTGCATAAATATAAAAGCTTAGAGCTTTGTTCTAAATTTCTTTGGCAATTTTTAATTTTTAATTCTGAATTTTTAATTGCTTAATTGCGGCGGTGACACAGTTGTCGGTATCCCCTCCCAGGGGATACCGACAACTGTGTCACCGCTGGCTGCGAGGGTCACGAGGTCCCGAAATTGGCTAGTCTACCTTAACGAGCACCTTTACCCGCTGCCCACCGGGACTCTATCTGCGGTTGGGCGAGCATATAACCTGCCAAATCTACTAGATCGTCTTCTGTCATGTTTCTCATTTTAGGAAAAACATCGGCACTCTTGATGCCAGGGTGATACTCTGAAATGTCAACTTCTCCGTCGAAACTCTTGGGTATTTGCAGAAAATCCACTAGCCCTTGAATGTTGTCGCGCGGTGGCGTTGCCAGAGACAGAGTTTCCAGGTCCAGCCCGACGTTGGGGTTAGTTTTAGTCATGCCCTGGCCGTGACAGCTAGAACAGGCATAGTTAAACTGCTTTTTCCCGTTTACTAGCTGCTTCGTGCTCATGACGATCGCGTCACCCCGTTCATTCTGCGACACAGTGCGGCTAGCTTCGTCGAGTTCGAGGGCAGTAACACCGCTGACAAACATGACAAAGGTCAATAATACAATGGCTACAGCTGGCCAGGTGTATTTTTTTAGCATGGTTCTCCCTAAAAATTTTTGTTCTTTTATGGCTTGGGCAACCCCAGATGCAGCATTGATATCTCCTGTGTGCCTCCTCCCCTGGGACAAGAGCACAGCAGGAGATATCGAAAGGACACACCGATAACCTTATCCCGGACTGAACAATACCAGCTGTCTGGCGGTCTAACCATAGAGCCAGTAGAGACTCTATGGCTAGTAATCTGATCGCGCAGCGTGGCGCAGCCATAGCTATGTTGTCAGCTTCTTTGTCGGCTAGCGGTTCGATGTCTCCTGGGAGCACTACTCGTACTACCCAGGAGACATCGCGGCATGGTTTGTACCCTAAAGCTAGATCTAGAGTTGCACCTCATATGAACATCATGCCATTGCGGTGCTCTTTTCCCAAGCATCTTCCCTGCCAGGCAAGGGGAGTATGTCTCTTGGATGTCTCCGGAGTAGTGCTCAGATGATGTCCCCCGGGGAACATCGAGATCTCCGGAGACATCGAACGCTTCCAAGATTTAGGGGTGGCGATCGCCCGTGCGGGAGATTATCCAGTTGGCTTATTCCTCTGGTCGGCAGCTAGCTAGGGCGTGTCACCAGTTAAGCCAGATAACTGTAGCAGCGAGATAGATGGCCCCCAAGAAATTACTAGCTGTTTTGTCGTAGCGGGTGGCAA
>JACOMV010000084.1 GCA_014324065.1 Hormoscilla sp. SP12CHS1
TTGATTGTTATTGCTGGATAAGGACTCCATACCGTATCCATCTACTTCTGTCAAGCAATTTGATTGATGACACACCCTAATATTCACTTATAGACTTTAAGCATCTTAAGGCTTTTTCAGTGGCATCAGGCATTAATCTTATAGCAACTTCCTTGAAAATATTTGAATATAATCTTATTGATTTATAGCAATGAATAAGTTTAATATCCCTCAATTGAGGACATTACTATATATATATATAGCGTTTCTTCTAGCTATGAGGTACACAGGATTTTTTACCTCTTGCCTCTTGTCTATTCTCTCTTCCCTGCTCCGAAGTCCCTGCTCCCTGCTCCCTAACACCCAGAATTTTGTACCTCATGACTATGAGAAGTGCTATAAAATGAGTTTGCCATGATGAGTTTGCCATGTTAAGATAATCTAGAGCTATAATTGAGGTAAAATCAGTTGGCAAGAATTAATCAAAAAGTTGGTTTTATCTGTGGCGCTGGTCATTCTGGATCGACGCTTTTGGGGCTGATTTTGGGAAGTCATCGGGATTGTTTTTATTGTGGAGAGGCTAATAAAACCAGATATTTCCAAGATTTGCATAAACCAGAGAGAAAAAGAACTTGCAAAATTTGCGGTAAGAACTGTCCGGTTTGGGGGGATTTTGTGGTTAGCGATCGCCTCGATCTCTACGAACAATTATCCCGCCAAACCGGTAAGGCGATCGTTATCGATTCGACCAAATAAATCAAGTGGATAACAGATAACCGCGATAGAAAATACAAATTCTCAGATTTTTTTGCTTTTTATGCAAGAGATGGTCGAGCAGTTATCAATTCTTACCTGAGAAAATATCCAGAAAACAATGTAGATCAAAGAATTAATAGCTGGGTAGAAAAAATACCCAAAAATTATACGAGCAATTTAGGGGAAAAAAAAGCAAAATTAAATATGAAGAATTAGCTAGTAAGCCCGCAGAAGTAACCGGAAATGATCGAGTATTACCTGCACGAACATCATCCCATTGGCGGTAACAGCGGGACTCAGTTTTTAGTAGCCAAAGCACAAAATAAAAACTTAGATGCCTCTTTTGTTAAAGTTTCCGAAAATCGCCGGGATTATTACCAGAATCACGGCTTAAAAATTAGCTTATATTTGCGTTGGCGAGAAGAACTAGACCCTGGGGTAGAGCGTTTATTTTTTTAAATTGCTGGTAAAATTAATGAAGAATTTAAGTGGGAAGTGTAGAGATGAAAAAAATAGACTTAGTATTTAGAACTGTCGGAGAACGAACCTCGGATGCGGCGCTAGAATTGGCGGTGAAAAACATTCAGCCCCAACAGGTGCATATTATCGAAAATTTTAAACCATTTTCTAAAGCTGTGCAGCAAATGTTGGCAATAAATTACGATTGTGATTTTGTGGTATTTGCGGATGCTGATTGTTTGATTTTTGAGGATATGGTACCATTTCTCCAGGACAATAACCTTCCTTATGTAGACTGTTACGTTCTCGATAAATTTCGAGGTCACATCCATTGTGGGGTTCATATTACCAGAATTGACGTAGTGCGAACGATGCAAAAAATAGAAATTCCCGAAGGTGATCGCCAATACGTGCTGCGACCAGAGTCTAGCACTCGTAATTTAGCCCTACGTCAGCTAAACCAAGGCAAGGCTTTTAAGCGTTTTCAAATCTTTCACGACTTTTTTCAGTATTACCGAGATATTTTTGTTAAATATATGATTAGGGAACTAAGAAATCGTAAAGGTTATTTGGAAGCCAAATTAAAAGTTAATCAAGCTGATTGGATAACGCAAAGCGAGGACAGGGGGGAAGAACGAGATTTTATTGTTGCTAACTATGCGGTCAACTACAGTCAACGCAGAAGAAATTGATCAATTAATTGCCGATTTACCGCAGATTGCGATTCGCGAGTTATAAAAGTTAAATATTGCCGAAAAAGAAGCATTGACTTTACAACAAGTCTTGGAGTTATCCGCTAAAATTAATCCGAAAAAATGGCAGCGAAGTAAGCGGATGAAAGTATTTGGTATTGGCTTAAGTCGCACGGGGACAAAAAGCTTAACTGAGGCATTAAATATGCTGGGTATCAATGTCGTTCATTATCCAAATGATGAAACAACTCTGCAAGAATTGATAGCAGGAAATTATGAGTTTTCCTTATTGAATAGTTGGGATGGCATTACTGATATTACTGTTGCTCCTTATTATGCTCAGTTAGATAAAATTTATCCTGATAGTAAGTTCATTCTGACGGTTCGGTTCGGGAAAAAGAATCTTGGCTCAAATCAATAGAAGCACATTGCAGCAACAAACCTATCTTTGACGATGCACCGGAAGAGAAAAGTAAAATGTAGTTGAGGAGATTACTACGGAGTGCTGTGTACGGAACTTATCAGTTTAATGCTGACAGATTATCTTATGTTTACGACCTCCACTATAAAAATGTGCTGGAATATTTCCGCGATCGCCCAGACTCTTTATTAGTTATTAATATTTGCCAAGGAGAAGGATGGGACAAGTTATTTCCCTTCTTTGATTTTCCAGTAGGCTGCAACGAACCATTCCCCTACAATTAAAAAAAGATATGAATATCTGAAACATTTATCAAATAGGTGAGGTACACAAGTTTGGGATTTTAGGGAACAGGGAACAGCAGATCACCGGAACAGAGAACAGGGAAAAATACTGTACCTTATGTTAATAAGGTACAGTAAATAGCAGACAGCATAAGGAGCATAAGGGTTTCTGCCATTTTCCGCATATCACACTAATAAGAGCAAATGCTATAAAAGAAATGCTCCCATCACAGATTTAAATTTTCCTTTCCCGGAAAAACCAGTCCTTGCCGTGACAGAATAAAAATAAGACAGATTCGGAGTTAGGATAAGTGACAACAAGCAACGTAGTTCTAAAAATTGCCCTAAGTGATGCTGATAAATTAGATACAAACAGAGCCGTAAAAAAACTGTTCCAGCGAATATATATATATTTAAGAGGTCGCAACTTGAGTTAAGCTTTTAACATTTCATCAGTTTTGTTCTGAGGATTAGCAATAATTACGCCCTTACCTCCACCCACAGAAATATTCGCACAAGCCGCCTTGTAAGTCATCCCACGGCTCAGACGCAGAACATCTCTCAAGGCATCTTCTTCACAAACATAAGGCCATAAACGAGTTGCCCCCATAGCTTTTCCTGGGCTGGTATCGTGGAGTGCTATGATAGCCCTTAAATCTACCTTTTGATCCTGGTAAAATAACACTTGCTCATGACCCATTTCTGTAGTAGTTTCAAACAGTTTCATAAAGATATCCTCATATCTAATAATTTGGTAAATGGCGATGAAAAATTTCTACCGCCCTTGCTACGCCATCTTCAGAACGAATCTTTTCCCCTAAAACGCGAGCGCGAGCCTTCATAGCTTCATCACTGGTGGCAGTGCGAATTGCAGCAACTAATTTTTCTGCTGTTAAGTCTTTGCGTAGGATCGGCGACGTGCCAACACCCAAGGAAGCCACCGTTCGCCCCCAAAAAGGATGATCTACAGCAAAAGGGACAGTTATAGATGGTACACCAGCCCGCAAAACAGCAGCCGTTGTACCAGTACCACCATGATGAACTACCGCCGTCATTTGGGGAAACAGCCAATCATGGGGAACAGAATCAATCTTGAAAACATTATCCGGTAAATCAATACTACTCAAACCTCCCCATCCTGTTAACAGGATCCCTCGCTGTCTTGTCTCAACCAAAGCATTCAACACCAATTCTTTTGCTTCAAGATCGCTCATACTCCCGAAGCCAATAGATATTGGGGGCGAACCAGCCGCTATGAAATCTACCAGTTCTTTTGGCGGTTGCCAGTCATCGGGCCGATCTAAAAACCAGTATCCTGTGACATATGCCCGCCCGGGCCAATCAGAAGGCTTTGGAAGCACACTAGGACTGAAGCAATGGAGAAGGGGAAGTTGTTGCTTTTGCTGCTGAGAATATAAACCTGTAATGGGAACAGGAGGTAATTTGAGGATTTCCTGTCGGCAGCGATTAATTATTTTTCGAGTCAATTGCCAACGCAATTGTTCTTCAAAAACATAAGTCAGCCTGTTGTAAATACCACCCAAATTGAAAGTAGATGTATGCAGTGGGTGAGGAAAAGCACGAGTAGGAGTAATTGGACTTACATATGTTGCGTAGCAAGGAACGCCTAATTTTTCAGCTATATGATATGCAGCCAGTGTTAGGGAGAATAAATGATTGCTTGTGTATCCTGAGAACAATTCCAAGCATCAGTCATCATCTGTTCAACAGTGGAGCCAACAATACGCCAAAGAATGGCTTTTTTAGCCAAAGCTGACTTCGTTCTACTGCTTTGTGCGAAAAACTGTTTCACCCATTCTTGAGAGTTGTCTCCCACCGGAGCAAAGTCTAAACCCCGGCTCTTAACAAAGTCTTCGAATATAGGATTACTAGCTAGTTGTACTTTGTGACCTGCTGCTTTTAAACCCAGCCCTAGAGCAAGGAGAGGTTGTACGTCGCCCCGCGTTCCAACTGTTATAATTGTAATTCGCATATTTTGCCTTGAGATCAAACCACATGAACAACCGAACAATCTTGTTTTTACTAACTACTCTCTAAAATTTTCTGATTTGACTTTTTTACTTTAGAAATCCAATCTTTAGCTGACTTTAAAATTTCTGAATAAGGAACCGTCGTTTCGGCTATTAAATCAAAAAAAATGGTGCGAAAAACTGGGGTAAAAGTTGGTTCATTGTTCTAGCAAACTTACGCCTTAAAACAAACTGTACGAATAATGTTTTAGATATGAGAATACTGTTCTCAGCCAGGTTCTTCAAGGTATGAGCATCTCGTATCCGGCGAGCTGTAAACTGTGGTATCGCCTTAGTATAGTCATCATCATACTCATCCAAAATGCGATCGAACACAATTACATCTTCTAAGGCTGAATTGCAACCTTGAGCTATAGTTGGGGGTACGGCATGAGCAGCATCTCCAACAATCAATACACTATCACCTTGATGATAACGATTGCAGCGAATTGTCACGAAGTTCCAGGCTGGTCTTTTGACAAAAGCTTCGGCTTCAGATTCAGACATTAGCTTTGCAACTTCTGGGAAATTATGCTCAAAAAATTCCCTTACCTCTAACTTACTATAAATACCCATTACTTGATTTTTTTTTGTGGTTAAAAACCAGACCACAACTTAGGGTATTATCGGGCTGAGGCATGGCTAATAATCGCGTCCCATCGTCTAATTTCCATGAGTGTAGCTTGTTTGGTTCTAAGTTAATTACTAACTTATCATTAACTCGCGATAAGTAAACTGTTTTGTATACCTCATGGAGATAAGTTTGTTCAAACTCGAACCTTTCTGTATTTAGAAAGTGAGTTCTTACTACTGAACGCACCCCATCTGCTCCGAACAATAAGTCATAGCCAACAGTAATTTCCTCTTCTGTTTCTTTTTTAAATTTCAATCGCTTATGTCTAAAATATACCCCGATACATCTGGAATTGAAGTAAATATTGACTTGACGATTTTTGTCTTTTTCTTCAAGCTTTTCTAAAAGCGTATTTACCAGTGTATTACGTTCAATAGTCAGGATTGGTTTTCTTCTATGTAATTCTTGAAACTTACTGTTTTTTGAATAATTAATCATTCCCGTGTTTTCGATTCCATGAGATTTTACCGCTTCCTCTAATCCGATATTCCTTAAAGCGTTCAATCCCCTTTCAGAAAGAAGAAGGGGGAAAGTTCTGTATTTAGAGAAAGAGATTTTTCTGGGATCGGGGCGGCTATCATAGATATCGATTTGGTATTGACCGCGACGTAACAAGTAATGAGCAAGTAAGGAACCAGCTGGTCCAGCACCAACGATTGTAACTTTCATCACAAAAACTCCCTTGGCATCCCAATCATGCAATAGTTTCCTGGCAAGGTTACTGCGCAAGGGCTTGCTGCCGGTCTTTGTAGCAGGGCTCGATCGCCTATCTCTATAGGTGTGGCCCGAGCAGTAACATTTTTCAGCATTCTGCTTTCATCTCAATCTCGTCAAATAGCACTTTAACATAAATAAAGAACAGAAGCAAAAATTTTTTACCTTGACAAATTTTTGCTCTTCGTGAAATGGTATGCTAACTCGCCCTCTTCATAGCCTCAAACCCATGATATACCTGGATTTGATGTTTTTGTCGCAGAGTAAAAATCATCTATGTTTTTGTTGGATACAAATCACTGTAGTTAGCAATTAAAATCAACGGCGATCGCCGTCGTTCGTAGTAAAGACTTTAGTCTTTCCCCCCACGTTCGCCCGCCGCCGATGCTATAATAATTACATAATTGCGAAGATATCCTAAGATTACCATGACACAAGAACTGATAGACCTGAGAACTAGCATCCTGTCAGGGCGGTATGAAGATGCCTTGGCGATCGTCGATGAAATGGAAGAGATGAGTAAAAAATCAATATTGCGAAATATAAAAAAATATCTGATTAGGATGCTGATTCACTTAATCAAAAACAAAATAGAACAGCGATTGACGAATTCATGGGCAGTGTCTATTAGAGATTAAATTATGGAAATTAAAGATGTAAATGTTATAGGAAATAAGAAATCCCATTACGTGAAGGCAGATGCATGGGAGGAGTTGCTAGAACTGGGTTTTGATGCAGCAATTTATCAAGCTAGCTTATAAGTGGGAAATGGCGAATATCAACCAGTACAACTGCTGGAATTAGCAGATAAGGCAGAGATAGCAAATAAATTACTCTCTTTGACTTACTCACATTCAGCAGATAGCTTTGGAAGTGCAATCAATGAAGAATTGAGGAAATTAGCAGGCGGTGCCGATTGGAATAAAGTAGGATAGAGTAGCAGATGAACGATCGACAATCCACTATAATTAATCTAGAAGTTACGGCAACTAAAGAACGCCTCGATCGCCACCTGCCCCAGGAACTGCCAGACTTATCCCGTTCTCGGATTCAAAAGCTGATAGAACAAGGGCACGTGCAAGTAAATGGCAAGGTCTGCACGGCGAAAAAGACGATCGTGCAAAGGGGCGATCTCCTCACTCTCAGCATTCGGACGGTCCAACCGACAGAACTACAACCGGAAAACATCCCTTTAGATATTCTCTACGAAGATGAAAGCTTGCTAATTGTCAACAAACCTGCTAACTTAGTCGTCCACCCGGCACCAGGTCACGAAACTGGGACCCTAGTCAATGCAATTTTAGCTCACTGTCCCGACTTAGGGGGAATTGGGGGGGAAATGCGACCGGGAATAGTCCACCGACTGGATAAAGATACCACAGGGGCGATCGCGATCGCCAAAACCGACATCGCCCTGCAACATCTGCAAGGGCAACTGAAGGCCAAGACGGCCCGACGAGAATACCTGGGAGTAGTCCACGGTGCCCCCAAAGACAGCGAGGGCACCATCGACCAACCGATCGGGCGTCATCGGGGCGATCGCAAAAAAATGGCAGTCGTACCCCTAGAAAAAGGAGGACGAACTGCCATTACCCACTGGCAAATATATGAAAGATTGGGTAACTACACCCTCATGCAGTTCCAACTAGAAACCGGTCGCACCCATCAAATTCGCGTCCATGCTGCCTATATCGGCCATCCCATAATCGGCGACCCCACTTACAGCAAGAATCGGGGAGTGGGTGTCAACCTGCCCGGTCAAGCACTTCACGCTTGGAAACTGCGGTTGCAGCATCCCCTATCTGGGGAGTGGATACAGGCGATCGCCCCTCCACCGGCAGCCTTTACTAGACTCTTAGAAGTCTTGTGCCTACGCTGTGGTTCTCTGATAGGGCACCATTGCCTCGTAATTGATGTTGACAGTTGACACCCTGCCTCCGGGGTTACCTGTGGGAGAAATTGCCCGTGCCATACCCATAAACAGAGATGGATCCCCTGCCTTGGCCTTCTTCTCTTGTGGAACAAAACGGCGCACCTGAGTCTGCCAAACAACTTGCGGGAAGCCTGCTATGGACCGGTAGTATGGACCATAACGAGGCGTCTTCAGGTTAAATGGCGTCTCCCCTTGCGCACGTTGGGGTAGACTCCGTCGCCGTTGATAGGGGACTGTATCATAACCAAAATTGGCCATGTACTCCTCGCAAGAGAGCAACTCATCTATAAAACCTTGCACGCCCTTAGTGGCGATCGCGATCGACCAAGCGAGTTTTTCTCGTTCCCCGTAAACATCACGACCCAGCAGCCGCTGCACGCACATTTTCACAAACCGGTAGTTGCTGTTCGTCTCGTAATTCAGGCGCAGGAACGGATCGGAAGTCACCAGACCCTTGATAAAATCCCGCACTGTGATTTGTCCGAACCGCAGCTGGGATTCCAAGAATGTTTGCCGGTTAATCTTGAGGATCTGATGTTCGCTATACACCTGACGATAGGCCGCCCAAATCAACTCGTCGATTCCACCTGCCGACAGCAAGTTTTCGCTGGAGTAAATTTTGGGTTGCTCTTCACCGGGAATCTCATACCCAGCTACCCGAGGATTCAGGGTTACGGGGGCGTAGTCTAATAACGGAATTGCCACCTTTATTAAATCTCCCTAATCTGAGAAAATCTTACAAACCTTAACTTTTAACTATATAACCTAAGTTGCTACCTATAAAACCTCAAAACCCAAATTAGCCCAAATTGGCCAAAATTGCCTTGTGATTTACCCCCCAAAATGGCATTTTTGCGTTTTGAGGTTTTATAGGTAGCAACTTAGGTTAACTAAGGAAATCTCATAATACTTATCAAGTATCAAGTATACAGTAATAGCGTATCCATCTCTCAAAAAAAATTATTTGCTGCAATAATTTTTTAACATTCTCTGCTCAACAACCATAGTACCCCATCCAAAAAGCCAGGGGATTTGTCCGGCATGGCACTCGCGGCCAGTAACGCAAGTAATTTCCATCTCTGACTGCCGGTGAGGGCGGTTCTAGTCCCAGTCCCAAACAGAGGTGACATATAACTTCAAAAAATCGCCGATCGTGACCCGGGGAACCTAAATGAGCATGAGCATATTCATGGACAACGACGCTCAACCAATCCGCCGGTGCCGTCCTACCCACATCGATCAGAATCGCCACAGGATTTCGCCAGATATTGCAACAGCCGTCAACGCCAAACTCTGGGGCTAAAGGGGTGGCCAGAATGCGGACCTGACGGCGCACTTCTACATGAAAGCAGCCGTGACAGGCT
The DNA here is from genome assembly GCA_014324065.1 of Hormoscilla sp. SP12CHS1. GTDB lineage: Bacteria > Cyanobacteriota > Cyanobacteriia > Cyanobacteriales > Desertifilaceae > Hormoscilla. The sequence continues at coordinate 9,267 of JACOMV010000084.1, forward strand.
TCCAGACTGCCATACAGTTGGGCATTAATCGCGTCAATGTGATTGCCAATCCAGGTAATCAGGCGTGAATTATCCGGAACCTCCACCATCTTTGGGTCTAAGGCCAATTGGCGCACAGCCTGCAAATACTCATAGCCGCGTACAAAGGGACTGACCTCACCAACCCCATACTGAGTAATACTGTCTGGGTTCCCTGGCATCCTCTACTTGTTGGGGGGTTATCTCTTTACTGCTATAAACATCTAGGTCCGATCCGATCCGGGTTTCCACACATAACGATGCGGTGCTGAATCCCCCGAAACGCTTCACCGCACTGGTCCGCATCCGCAGATCCGGGTTAATAAAGGAGAAACGTTCTTGAGAACTCATCGTTTCATATTCGGTCAGCAGAATCAGCCCATCAGCATCGTCCATTAAATAACGACCAGCTACTGGCACTATTTCAGCATAGCCTTTTTCTCGTAGTAACTGACCTGCTCTAGGATTGTCCCGATTTTTCGGGCCGTCCGCGGACCGATCGGGCACTAGGACAATCACCGTCGAGTCCGTATGATTTTCATCTGTTTTATCCCACGCCATTGTCCCCTCCCAACTGACTAGGGCTCCACCTGCGGCCAAACTCGGGTCTACCTGATGTAACTCGCAGATTTCCACCACTCTCCGAGAGTCCGCTGCTAGAGTTTTCACTTCAATCTCTGAGGCCCCTGTCTCCGCACGCCTGAAGGGCAGATGATGTGTCGATCGCCGAGAACGCCACTTGCCGGCACTCTGCTCAAAAAATTCCATTACTTCCATCTCATTTCCCCATCCAACTGCTACATCTGTTACCGGATTCTACCATGCTGTCGCCGCCCGATTTTTATTAAGTTTTGTTACTTTTATAAATTATCGCTTGACAATGTATACATTTTAGCATGACAGATGTGTTACATTAGTTAACAATCAGGAAAAGACAAATCGTACTTGGGAGTCTAGCTATGAAAATCCTTTCCAATCTCACCTTGGAGCAACAATTCAAACTGAAAGTCTACCAAGATCAGGTCAAGAGTATGAGTAAGCAAGAAGCTCAGGAATGCTTGCTCGAAATATTGCGACAGATGATGGTCAAAGATAACTTAGTCAAGCAGCTCCTTAAGAATGCCTAAGCTGCTATGGACTCTCCTGATAACCGGTTGTCGGGGCACGGCCGACCGCGCCCCCCTCAGTCTTCCCAGAGGCGATCGCATTGATTTCCTCTGCTGCTGGGAATTCTTGCCGCAACAGACGATCGTACTTGCGCAGTCCCGGACACCTGCCACTGAATCTACCGATTTTTCCGGAACGGTAGATCGTCTTCAGGTCTGCAATCAGTTCCGTTTCCCAACCACGATACTGCCGGTCTAGAACCACAATTTGCCAGCCAAATTGCCTACAGAGCCATTCAACAAAGTCAACCCCAAATCTAACTAGCCGGTCTTGGTGGGCAACCACAATACATCTTTGATACAGCATAGGGGATGACCATGGCCAGGAATCTACTTCGATGCACTCGGGGCGCGCTACTCGCACTACCCCTCGCGCATCGCCGCCTAAAATTGAGTCCGGAGCCAATTTCGGCGATCGCTTCACAGCCTGGATACTCTGCCATTAGATCGGCAGTTTGTCTCCTCGATGTCTGATTTTTCCGGAACGGTGGGGTTGCTGGCGTTGCATCCCGATTTTTCGCCAGCTCCCCGGGTGACGCCCCCTCCGCTGCTTCGATGCACTCGGGGCGCGCTACTCGCACTACCCCTCGCGCATCGAGTAGACATCGAAAGCTGCTCCATCTGGCTTCCGGTGGCAACTCTGGCATACAGAACACAGGAATTTTGACTGTCATCTGTAGTTTTGCCAGTATCTCCGTTCGCAATCGCACACCTGAGTGCCGTGCGCAGCGCTTCCCCTCACGCCGGAGATATTCTTCCAGGTCGTAACGTCTTTGTCCTGCCGATGTGCGGATCGCCTTGATTTTACCTTGCGCTTCCCATCTCGTCAGAGTTCTGGTATGAACTCCCAAAGCCTGAGCTGGGCAGGTATGGGAGGCGTCACATAATGATTAGACATCTTTCTTCTTCCTGTTAGTGCCGGTCAGCTACTGACTGCTTTCGCTGCCTCCTGGGAGCTTGATATCCCCCGGACGCACGGCGAAAACCCGGGGGATATCATAACCGCACTACCCAGGAGGCAGCGACCACTGACTACTGACCAATGATTGTCCAAAATATACTAATAATTTCCCAAAAAATAGCCCTGATGGAGGAGAAGTCGATGTCTGAGGGGTTGCCTGCATCCCGTATCCCTCACGGGACGCGCATAGACATCGAAAGTTGGGACAGAGAAAAATATTACAGATTATTACTTTGTCATTAATAATTGGGACTGCAAAACCAATCATCGCCTAAAACAGAGATTAGCTGGTCAGATTGGTTGACGAGCAAAAGCAAAGTACCTTGATTAAGGAGATCTAAATGCTAGACGCATTTTCCAGAGCAGTAGTAACAGCGGATACCAAAACCGCATGTATCGGAGCTGCAGAAATCGCTGGACTGAAAAGTTTTATCACCGAGGGCAACAAGCGCCTGGATGCAGTAAACGCGCTCGCCAGCAACGCCAGCTGTATCGTGTCTGATGCTGTCTCGGGCATGATTTGCGAAAACACGGGTTTGATTCAAGCCGGTGGAAACTGCTACCCCAACCGCCGCATGGCTGCTTGCCTGCGTGATGGTGAAATCGTCCTCCGCTACGTCACCTATGCCCTGTTGGCTGGTGATGCTTCCGTCCTGGAAGACCGCTGCTTGAATGGTCTGAAAGAAACCTACATCGCTTTGGGCGTGCCCACAACTTCAACGGTCCGCGCCGTTGGTATCATGAAAGCTGCTGCAGTGGCATTTATCAATAATACTGCTAGCCAGCGCAAGATGGAATACACCCAAGGTGACTGCTCGGCCCTGGCATCAGAAGCAGCAGGCTACTTTGACCGGGTGGGCGCTGCTATTAGCTAGCCAAATCCTTTAAGGAGTTTCTATGGCTGGCGCCACGCTACGCGATCAGAACTTCTCGGTGCGCTCCGCGTGCGTCACTTTTGTCAAAATCCATTCAAGAGAGAACAAGAATGAAATCAGTTATTAGCACGGTTGTTACTGCTGCGGACGCAGCAGGTCGTTTTCCCAGCAGCTCGGATCTGGAGTCAGTCCAAGGTAGTCTGCAACGGGCCGCAGCTCGCATGGAAGCAGCAGAAAAGCTAGCTGCAGGCATCGATAAGGTGACCAAAGAAGCTGGCGATGCTTGCTTTAACAAGTACCCCTACCTGAAAAACGCGGGTGAAGCCGGTGATTCCCAAGTCAAGATCGACAAATGCTACCGCGACCTGGGTCACTATCTGCGCCTGATCAACTACTGTCTGGTGGTTGGCGGTACAGGTCCCCTGGATGAGTGGGGTATTGCTGGTCAACGGGAAGTTTACCGCTCTCTGAACCTGCCGACTGCTCCCTATGTGGCAGCCCTGGAATTCACCCGCGATCGGGGTTGCGCTCCTCGGGATATGTCTGCTCAAGCTTTGGTAGAATACAAGGCTTATCTGGACTACGTGATCAATTCTCTGTCCTAGAGAAATCGCTGTAAAATTCGCTTAGTGCCTAGGGGCTCTTAGTAAATTGCTTTGCCTGGTCAGGGTTGAGTAGTGGCTAAGAGTCCCTACTGTTGTGCTATGGTAATCGCGCTATGGATAAACGGTTTTTCAATATCTTTAATTTGACGGAAGACCAGGCGATCGCCCTGTTGAAAACTCCGTTAGACGAGCTGGAAGATAAGTCGGACCGCTATGTGGCGGCATCCCATTTAATAAATTTTCCGACACAGGGGTCGATCGCGGCTTTGATCGAAACTATACAAGACCCAGACCAGGCAATGTATCATCGCATTGCCAGACGAAAAGCGGTGGAAAGTTTGGGGCGTTTGCAAGCAGCAGTGGCATTGCCCGTGATTCGCACTTGTTTGGCGGATGATGATTGCTATACGGTAGAAAATGCTGCCTGGGCAATTGGGGAAATTGGTACTGCAGATGAGACAATTTTAGCAGAGATTGCCCAGCTGTTAGAAAAACCGGGGCAGACTTACCGGGTGATTATTCAGGTGCTGGCTAAATTGGATTATAAACCGGCTCTGGAGCGGATTAGGAAGTTTGTAGAGGATAGATCTCAACCGATAGTAAGTGCGGCGATCGCGGCTGTCTGTCGGTTCACGGGGGATTACACTCAGATGTCCGAAGTGATGCAACTTCTGCAACATCCTAATGTTAACGCACGGCGGGGCTGCATTCAAGATTTGATCGATGCTAAATATTACCAGGCAATTCCTAAAATTGCTAGCTGTTCTATTTCTCTAGTGTTTCGCTTGCGGGGCATTAGACTGTTGGCAGAAGCAGGGGTGCCAGCAGGTGAGATTAGCTTTGTAGATATTGAACCCTCTCTGGATAGAGTGATTCGCGATCGCCCTACGGACCTAGAATTAGTACATGAATACGACGAAACACATAGTCTGGAATTTTTAATTTCTGAACTATATCACACAGATTTTGGGCGGTGTTATCTGGGTAGCAAAACTATCCTGGAAGTTTATCCAGAACAAGCTCCGGAAGCGCTGATGGCTACTTTTGCGGAGAAAGCTCATAATGATTATGGTGCTCACTATCATGTGGTAAAACTGTTGGGTTGGCTGCAATATGCCCCGGCTTATGATTTGCTGGTAGAAGCTCTACAAAACCGCAACCCTCAGTTTCAAAAGTCACGGGCCGCAGCGGCGATCGCCCTCGGGAACTTAGGGGACGATGCGCGCACCAGCTCCCCGGGTAACGAACCTCGGCTACGCGATCGGGCAATAGAGCTGCTGTTAGATAGTCTGAAAACTGAAATTTTTGAATTGAAATATGCTTGCTTGCTGGCCTTAGAACAGTTGGGGGCGAAGGGCGATATCTCCATTGCAGAAGATGATTCAGATTGGTTGGTGCGGGCGAAAGCACTGGGTGATAATAGCAATGTATAGAGGATAACTCTATGCTTTGTTTTTTGGCTCTGGCAGGACCGGTAGCCTATCGGTACGTGTGCGATTTTTCGGGCCGTCCGCGGACCGATCGCCAGGGCCAACTGAAAATCGCAAATCTAAAATGGCGAATTGGGCAATTTACCATTCGCAATTTACCATTCGCAATTTACTATATTCGCAATTTACCCTGATGCAGATTGACAAAGGTGCAAGATATAAGTAAAAAGCAAAACTAGAGCAAAAGTAAGCATTTGGGGATAATTTTGAGTAAGAATCCAGAAGTAATAGCAGCCCACGGCGGTCAACTGGTAAATCGGATCGCCACAGCCTCCGAAAAGGAAGAATTTCTTGGCCAAGCCGAAAAATTACCCAGAGTCCAGCTAGACGAACGGGCACTCTCGGACCTGGTAATGATCGCGATCGGCGGCTTTAGTCCTCTGACGGGCTTCATGGAACAGGCAGACTACGAACCAGTAGTAGAATCTATGCGACTAGCCAATGGCCTGCCCTGGTCAATTCCCATCATCCTCTCGGTCACAGAAGAGGTGGCCGAACCCCTTAAAGAAGGCAGCTGGGTGCGTCTAGACGACCCAAGGGGAAAATTCGTCGGCATTTTGGAGTTGACTCAGAAATACCGCTACAACAAAGCCCACGAGGTAACCAATGTCTATGGTACAGATGAGAGCAAACACCCAGGGGTAAAAGTAGTCTACGACTCAGGTCCGATTAATCTGGCGGGACCGATATGGTTGCTGGAACGCGACCCCCATCGGCAGTTTCCCAAATACCAGATCGATCCGGCTGACACCCGGGCCTTGTTCCAAGCAAAAGGCTGGAGGTCGGTAGTCGGCTTCCAAACCCGCAACCCCATCCACAGAGCCCATGAATACATTCAGAAATGTGCTCTAGAGACCGTAGATGGTCTATTGCTGCATCCCCTGGTGGGGGCGACCAAAAGTGATGACATTCCCGCCGACGTGCGGATGCGCTGCTATGAAATAATTTTGGAAAAATATTACCCCAAAGACCGGGTGATTTTGGCAATTAACCCAGCTGCCATGCGCTATGCAGGGCCGCGAGAGGCAATTTTCCACGCCCTAGTGCGGAAAAACTATGGCTGCACTCACTTCATTGTCGGACGAGATCATGCTGGGGTAGGAGATTACTATGGTACCTACGACGCCCAATATATCTTTGATGAATTTCAGCCAGGGGAACTGGGCATTGTGCCGATGAAATTTGAACATGCTTTCTATTGCCAGATCACCCAGACCATGGCGACGAGCAAGACAAGTCCGAGTACCCCAGAACAACGAATTCACCTGTCAGGGACAAAGGTGCGGGAGATGCTGTGCCGGGGCGAGTTGCCACCACCGGAGTTCTCGCGCCCAGAAGTGGCCGCCGAACTGGCACGGGCAATGCAAGGACAGACATAGTCAGTTGCGTAGGACAGGCTTGATGTCTCCTGGGAGCGCTGTCGCACTACCCAGGAGACATCGCTCGCCTGTCAGGCAGTGGTCAGTGGTCAATTTGGAATTTGGAATTTTCAGTTGTCAGCGCTATCCCGGGGTTGCGTTACTTGACGAAGATTAGAAAATATTAAATCATGTGTATCAAGTGATACGAGACGCCAGTAATTATTGAGGAGCAAAAATACTTATTTCCTTAGCAGGAGATGCTCCTAGACAGAGTGGGAGGACATCATCGGCAACAACAAAAAGCTGGTAGGCTAATAGCTGATAGCTATTAGCTGAGAGCTGATATGAAACGGCGGGATTTGTTGCAACGGCTGGGCTGGACAATGGCAGCCCTGGGAATTAGTGAGGCTGGACTGTCACTACTGGGAAGGCGCTATTACCAAGCCCTAGCCCAACCCACCAGCCGGAAGTTAGCTCTGCTAGTGGGCATCAACCAGTATCCCACAGCAGCACTTGCAGGTAGCGTCACAGATGTAGAACTACAACGCTTACTGCTAATCCATCGGTTTGGCTTCAGTGCAGATGATATTCTCACCCTAACAGATCGGCAAGCCACAAGGGAGCAGATCGAATCCGCCTTTATCGAGCATCTGATAGAACAGGCAGGTGCTGACGATCTGGTAGTATTCCACTTCAGCGGCTATGGTAGGCAGGTTCGCCAGGGGGAAGTAGTGCAAAACACCCTGGTGCCAGTGGATGGGGGCTCTCCATCACCAACAAATCCCCAGGTGAATGACTTATTGATCGAAAGGCTGCATCTGCTGCTGGGAACGCTGCGGACGGAGAAGGTGATAACTATCCTAGATACGAGCTACCTTAAGGTATCTGATGAGCAGCTAGTGGGTTCCTTGTGGCTGCGGGCTCGTAATGATGCAGTGCTAGGAGAACCCAGCAGTGAGGCACTAGCTGTGCCAGAAAAACTCCGACAAGATCTATGGGCAGATAGAGCAAAACTCCAGAACGTTAGTCAACTATCAGGGATGGTACTAGCGGCGGTAAACCTCACGGCGAATCCCCAGGGGACAGGGGGGAAAGCATTTGAGGCGCAATGGAATGGGTTTAGCACTGGTCTATTTACCTACGCCCTCACCCTGCAGCTGTGGTTAGCAACACCAGCGACCACCCTACAAGTCAGTTTTTCTCAGGCATCGGGAGTAGTAGAGCAACTAGCTAGTAACGAAGAGCAGCCAAGGTTGATTGGGAAAAAAAGTGATTACCTCACTCCGAACAGTATATTGGGGGCTGATGGCGTAGTCAGGGGGGTAGAGGAAGATGGCAAAACCGCACAGCTGTGGCTGGGTGGACTACTGCCACATATACTAGAAAATTATGGCGTTAATTCTCTGCTGAGGGTGCTACGATGTCCCTCGGATAGTGCGAATAGCGCTCCCGATTTTTCCGGAACGGTGGGACATCGTAAGTCAGAGGCACAATTGCAGCTGAGATCCTGTGAGGGTCTGACGGCAAAGGCAAATATAAAAACAGGGGACTCGATAGTAGTGGGGCAATTTGTCCAAGAAGCAATCAGGGTCTTACCCCGTTCTTTGTCATTGACAGTGGGACTGAGCGCAGGGTTGGAACGCATTGAGCGGGTGGATGCCACCAGTGCTTTTTCAGGTGTTGATAATGTCAAGACAGTGGCGATCGAAAAATATCCACAGCCAGTAGATTGTCTGTTTGGTAAAGTAGACAAGGGTGACAGCCTCTCAGGGGTTCAGAATAGTTACGGCCTGTTCTGGCCAGCAAACATTCCTATTAGCAATACAGGAGGATCTAAAGGGGAAGCGGTGAAAAAAGCTGTGCAGCGGCTCACACCGCAATTGCAAGCCCTGCGAGGGGCCAAGTTGTTGCGGCTGACAGAAAACGCGGGCTCTTCTCGTTTGGGGGTAAAAGCTGCCCTAGAAATGGTTACTACCCAAGAGCGGTTAGTAATAGGACTCCAACCTGTCCGAGCCGAAATTCCCAACGGGTTGAAGTCACCCTCGGGGTTGAAGCCACCCTCATTGGCGGGAGCAGAAATTTTGCAAGTGCCAGTGGGGGGCAGGATCCGCATTCGACTAAAGAATAAACAGTCTCGCCCAGTTTATTTTCTGCTGTTTGGCTTGGATAATAATGGGAGTACAATTAACATCTGTAAACCTGCGAGGGTAACTATATCCCCAGTCGCAGCAACTCATGCAGATGTCTCTGGGGAGCGCTACTCGCACTACCCCAGAGACATAGAAGTCTCCCAAGGGGCTAGGGATGAGACAGAAAAATCCATCTTCAAACGGCAAGTCATTGCCCCAGGGGAAACTCTGGTTGTGCCTCAAGCCGCTGAGGTGGAATGGGCGGTGTCCGGTCCCAGGGGACTGGTCGAAACTAAACTGATTTTCTCTATTGCTCCTTTCACTCAGACTCAGGAGGTAATAGCAAAGTCCCCAGCGGCAAGGGATGACTCATCGGCTATGCTATTGAATCCTTTAGATGTGGCACAGGCGCTGCTAGAGGACTTGCACAAGGCGAGTGAACCATCGGCCTTGGATCTGGGGCTATCGACGACGGACTCCTTTGCCCTGGATGTGAATGCCTGGGCAACCCTCAGCTTCATTTATAAGGTGGTATGATACCTCGTTCCCACGGCTCCGCCTGGGAACGTGCGATCGTCGGGACGATGTGCGATCACCCCGGTGTCTTTTTGTTATTGTCTAGTTCCTATACGAACTTCTGCTATCGTCAGTGATCGTCGTGTCCAGAGACGCCCACCCCTGTCGTGCGCGGGAGCGACACGACAGGGGTGGGCGCTCTCGGACACGAGTGAGCAGTCCAGGACTTAAGGTTATCACTCACGTGTATAACCCGACAAGTTGCGTAAGTCAAGCAGCTGTCTCAACTAGCTTCAGCCTCGTTCCCACTGGCGACCTCTGGGAACGCAATTATCAACCATCATCCCAAACATACAAAAAATAAACTTGATGGGATAATCTGGTAAAAGGCAAGGCAAGATGGCGTCGGACCCGTTAATCTGGTTGAATCTGGGAAATGTGCTGGGAAAATTGCAGCAGTATGTTCATGCGATCGGGGCCTATGACAAGACGATTGCATTGGGAGCGAATGAACCGTTAATCTGGTATAACCGTGGCAATGCTTTGACGAAGTTGGGGCGCTATGAAGAGGCGGTGCAGTCCTACGACCGGTTGCTGAAAATTAAGCCGGATGACTCGGAAGGTTGGTATGGGCGCGGCTATGCTTTATACGAGCTGGAACGCTATCAAGATGCTTTGGCTTCCTACGATCGGTCCCTGGAACTACAGCCAGGAAAACCAGATACTTGGAATAACCGAGGCAATGTGCTGGAAAAATTGCTCGATTATAGTCAGGCGATTAGTTCTTACGAACAGGGTCTGAGCATTCAGTCCAATAAGTACGAAGCCTGGGATAATCGGGGTTATACTCTAGCCAGATTGGGTCGCTATCAGGAGGCGATCTCGAGCCTGGAGCGATTGCTGCAAATTAAACCGGACCATGCTAATGCTTACTACAACCGGGCTTACTGCTATGGGGCGATGGGTAACATTAAATCGGCACTGAAAAATTTGCAGCGGGCGATCGAACTTAACTCGGCCTATCGAGAAGCTGCCAAAACTGACCCTGATTTAGCAAGAATTCGAGAACATCAGGCTTTTAAGCAGTTAGTTGGCGAAATGCCGAAATTGGTGGGGATTTCTTGAGGGCCGAGATGGCAGAGGTTGGGGTTCCTTACCCAACCTACGGGAGCTAAAGCGCAATTACAAACCTATTCATAAATACTTTTGCAATAACAATTTTAGCTTATCCTTGGTAACCGCAGGCATTTGCTCGGGCTGGGTTAAAATTGCGAACTTCAAGGCGGAGTGAGCATCAGACAGGGGAGGATTGGCGCTTAGACGCTTGACAGTTTCTTGAATCACATTTTGCGCATTGATGGCATTGCGTCGGAGATAATCAATCACCATATCTATGGTTACATGGTCGTGGTCTGGATGCCAGCAATCGTAATCAGTTGCTAAAGCTAAGGTTGCATAGGCGATTTCTGCTTCCCGGGCTAACTTCGCTTCGGGCAAAGCTGTCATGCCAATTATTGTCGCCCCCCAGCTGCGATAAAGATTTGACTCGGCCTGAGTAGAAAATGCTGGACCTTCCATGCAGATATATGTGCCGCCGCGATGCAGGGTGATATCTGGTAATTCCAAACTGACAATTGCATCGGCAAGAATTCCAGCTAATTGACTACAGACGGGATGACCAAAAGCAATGTGGGCCGCAATCCCGTTCCCGAAAAAGGTGGAAGTTCGATTCTTGGTGCGATCGATATACTGATCGGGCAGCACCATATCCATTGGTTTGACTTCTTCTTTGAGGGAACCAACAGCGGAAGCAGAGATCAGATACTCCACGCCCAAACTCTTCATGGCATAGATATTGGCACGGAAGGGCAACTCCGAGGGCAGGAGATGATGATTGCGACCGTGACGGGCCAGGAAGGCTACCCGGGTTCCGGAGAGGGTGCCGAGGATGATGGAGTCAGAAGGGGGACCGAAAGGCGTGTCAACTTGTACTTCTTCTAGATCCTGGAGGGCGTCCATTTTATACAGACCGCTACCGCCGATAATCCCAATCTTTGCTTGTGCCATGAGTTTTACCTAGATTTGGTTGCCATGTCTAGTTTACTGGGTTATAATCAAGATAGATGATTTGGGAGCAAGTCCAGAGTAGTCAAAACATGAGTCTGCCAAAACCGATCGGTCGCCAAAAAGAAGTACTGTATCTGCCAGCCCGAGGACACATAGCAGTGTTGGGAACTGCAGGCAGTGGGAAAACCGTACTAGCAATTTTAAGAGCGACCTATCTTGCTAATCGAAAGACAGACCATCACGGGAAAACACTGTTAGTTACATTTAACCGCGCGTTGGTCTCTTACCTGAAACATTTACAAGAGTACAGCATAGCTGATGTGGTTGTGGAGAACTACCACAAGTTTGCTAGGGGCTATCTTAGCTATCGTAATAAAATGTCCTCAGAGGATATTGTCAAACAAGACCGCGAGGGGTTGATTAAGAAAGCAATAGAACATGTATCTGTTGGTTACGGAACGAATGATATTTTCGATCGGCCCGTGCAGTTTTTTTCAGAAGAGATTTGCTGGATAGCACGGCAAGGTATTACCACATACTCAGAATATAAAGATATTGAGAGCGGGCGAAGTTATGGTACTATAATAAAACCTAGGGACCGGGAGCGACTATTCAAGATATACGAGGCTTATCAAGCGTTGCGTGCAAGAACGGGGAAACGGTATGACTGCGACGACATGGCTACTGCTGTCAGTTTTGAATTAGATGCTGATAATTCTCCCCGTCTATATCTGCACGTAGTGATTGACGAAGGACAAGACTTCTCGCCAGAAATGATCCGAAACTCTGGCTCCCGTAGCGACTATCAGTTCTTCGATCCCTTCCATTTTATGGATATTAAGGTTATCCATAACTATCACAT
>JACOMV010000085.1 GCA_014324065.1 Hormoscilla sp. SP12CHS1
ATTGTATACTTGACTTACGCCTTGAGTCTTTGCCTTCTATTTCTAAACAAAAGGTGAAAAGAGCAACCATTTTAGAAGAAGGAGATGTTATCATGACTGATGCGTCAGAAGATTACGAAGGAATCGGCAAGAGTGTTGAAGTTATCAATATTAGTGAACGTCATATAGTCGCTGGTCTTCATACATTTCTATTGCGAGATAAAAATCAGGTTTTCACTGATGGATATCGAGGCTATTTACACAGGATTGAATCGGTAAAACAATCAATCGATCGGATGGCTACAGGATTAAAAGTATATGGAATATCTAAGAAGAATCTCAAAAATATTTTACTACCTGTTCCTGGCAAAAAAGAACAACGCGCGATCGCCCAAACCCTATCGGATGTAGATGGCCTGATTGCCGCACTGGATCTGGCGATCGCCAAAAAGCGCAACATCAAAACCGCCACCATGCAGGAACTCCTCACCGGCAAAAAACGCCTGCCGGGGTTTGGTGAGGAGTGGCAAGTAAAACGGCTTGGCGATATTGCAAATATTACGATGGGGCAATCTCCCAGTTCTCAATATTACAATTCAGAAGAAATTGGTCTTCCTTTAATTCAAGGTAATGCTGACATTAAAAATAGAAGAGCAGTAATTAGAAAATCTACATCTGAAGTTACCAAAAAATGTTACGATGGAGACATTATATTGTCTGTTCGCGCTCCCGTAGGTGAAGTTGCTAAAACTAATTTTGATGCTTGTATTGGCAGAGGTGTATCTGCTATTTTTTACCCCAATGATTTTTTATATCATTATTTAATTTTTAGAGAAGGTAGGTGGAGCAAGTTATCTAAAGGGTCAACATTTGACTCGATTAATTCAACAGAAATTAAAGATTTAGAAATTAAGCTGCCAGTAGATTTAATAGAACAACGCGTGATCGCAACTATCCTGTCGGACATGGATGCGGAAATAGCGGCCTTAGAAAAGCGCTGCGCCAAAACCCAAGCCATGAAGCAAGGCATGATGCAGGAACTCTTAACCGGAAAAACCCGACTCATCGTTCCCAACCATCCTTAAAACCGCAAACTGCTATCTAAAACAACCAGGATAAATATCATTCGTAGTAAACGTAAAGCGCGTTTTTCGAGGTTCGTAGTAAACGCAAAGCGCGTTTGCGGAAGGCCATCAATTGAGAAACCAAACCGTTTCGCTGGTGCTTTCCCCAACATACTTCTTAATTGCGAATAATTACTCCGATTTGATATAATTTATTCTCTCGCTACCAATGCTTTAATTTGTTTATACAAAGCATCGGTAATTTGGTCGCATCTAAAATTTCGATGCTAGCTAGTTTTCCTTTAGCGTCATAATCAACAGCAATTCCTTCTGATAGATGTTGAGTTATCACGGTTGTCTCCTGAAAGATGATACTCAGGGCATCAACTTCTCGATCGTAGATAATTTTCATTGAAGTCTCTTTATTCTGTACGTTGATAAAGACATTCGTAGGTTGGGTTGACGTTAGGAAACTCAACAAGTCCAGCGCCAACGACATATCTTTGTTGGGTTTCGTGCCTCAACCCAATCTACGACATTAAGATTTTTGCAAATATGAGATGCACCCCATAAACTTTGCGATCGGAGATAATTTTCATGGAAGTGTCTTTATTCTGTACGCTGACAAAATTGCGATCTCCTCGGTACCCAGAAACCGGGCCCGGTTTCTTAATTCTGGCATTACGGGATCTAATTGCTGATCGAAAAGCCCCGAGGTGTGGGTCGATGTTCGGCCAACAGGACTTCAAAGTCCACCCGATCGCTCTTTTCTCCAGCTTTCACTTGCAATGTCCAGTCACCGGGCTGCAATGACCAGAATAAATGATTGGATGGTCCACTGGCAAGTTTTTTCCCATTTAACCACCATTCTACAGGTTCATCCTCTATGCCAGCGAGTTTGAACTCGACCCGGGATGCAGGTTCTAGCAAGAAAACATCCCCATCCCGAGGCGAGACAATTTTTAAGTCCGTAGCAAACAGGGCGGGCGCGTGCTGCATGGCGACCCATTCGTCGTATTCTGGAGGCAAGTCGATCCGATACTCGCGATCGTCAGATACTAGCTGATAGAAACTGTCGAGATGGCGATCGTACTCGGCCAAGTCTTCGGGATAGAAATATTCTCGCACTACAGCGGGACAAGCGGGAGTCGGTCGTAACCCGGAAAGGGCGCAGATCGGTCGTTGGACGAGATGTTCCGGTGGGGGAAATGCTGGTGGTGCCGATGTTTCGTCCAAGTGTAACATAATCCGCCGCCAAAGTGGGGCTGCACCCGTGACGCCGGATACCTCTTGCATGCGATCGCCATTAAAATTCCCGACCCAAGTTGCCACAGTATAGTCTCGAGTAAACCCTACTGTCCAGGTATCCCGATAATTAGAAGAAGTCCCCGTTTTCACTGCTGCCGGGAAGGGTAAGTTCAAGACTGAGTCTACACCAAATGCGATCGCCCGGGCGTGGGCGTCACTCAGCATATCTGTAATTAATGCCATTGTCGATCGCCTCAAAGGTGAAGCATCAAAATTAAGAAACCGGGTTTCTGGGCCACCGGTTAATGTTTCTACGGGGATAACGGATAACCCGATCGCATCTCCCAGTCGGGCGAGGGTAAGGTAGGCGCGGGCCAACTCCCAGAGACTGACTTCGCCGCTACCGAGGGCCAACCCCAAACCATAATATTCCGGAGACTTGTCGAGATGTGCAAATCCTAGCTGATGCAGGCGGGTGAGTAAATTTTATACCCCCACTTGTTCCAAGACTCGGACTGCGGGAATATTCAGAGAATTTGCCAAAGCGACCCGCACTCGTACCGGTCCGTAAAAGGTTTCGCTGTAATCTAGAGGACTGTAGAGTTTGGCACCGGGAATGGGGTAATGGGTGGGTATGTCTGCCAAGATCGTATTGGGATGAATCAGACGTTTTTCCAAGGCCAACTCGTACAGAAAAGGTTTGAGAGTACTGCCCGGTTGTCGCAAAGCTTGCACCCCATCATTGCGACCTAACTTGCCTGGGTTATTGTAATCTGGAGAACCAACATAGGCTAAAACTTCCCCAGTATGATTGTCTATTACCAAGGCGGCGCCATTATGAATGTTATTGGGGGCCAGACTGTCAGTGATTTGCTGCACTTGCGCTTCCACGAACTGCTGCAAGGGGCGATCGATGCTGGTTATAACTACAGCAGGATGCTGCTGAGGGAGTTGCTGGGCGACAAAGAACAGAAAATGGGGGGCGGCGATAATTCCTCGATCGCGCGGTTGCAAAGAGATCTTTTCCCAGAAGGCCTGATCGCCTTCTGGGCGGGTAATGTACCCGTCCGCTACCAGGCGATTGATCGCGTAAGCTTGTCGTTGCTTTAACTCTTGCCAATTACTATAAGGATTGAGGTCCGTAGGGTCATTAGGAATAGCTGCTAGGAGAGTAGCTTGGGCTAAATTCAGGTCTGCGGGGGGAATGCCGAAATAAGTCCGGGCCGCCGCTTCTACTCCATAGACATTACCACCCATTGGCAATCGATTAATGTAAGCTTCCAGAATTTCCTCTTTACTCATGCCAGCGGTTAAGCGCCAGGACAGCCAAACTTCCCGAATTTTGTTGGGTATAGTGCGGGGACTGGGGTCTAGCATCCGCGCTAATTGCATGGTAATTGTCGATGCACCGCTGACGATCTGCTTTGCTTGCATCGCTTCTAACAAAGAACGGACGATCGCCTGCATATCCAGGGCCCCATGTTGATAATAGCGTTTATCTTCGGCGGCGATAATTGCTTGGATAAAGTAATCCGATACTTGGGAGAGACTCACGACTGCGGTATTTTCCTGGTTGCGAGTCAGAAGGGTTCCCAAAGCAAGTCCGTTGCGGTCCATAAACTCGATCGCCTGTTGATTTTGCTCGATATCGCTGCTATGGATAGGGGCGAGATAGGGGAGGGCGCGTACTGTCAAGCAGAGTAGTAGCAACCCCAGAAGCGGGCGCCACCGCCAGCGCTTGAACCAATGCCTTACTTTTGCCTTTCTCTGGATGAATGAATTTCTCATCTTTTCACCTCTGCTGCTATTTAATTTGACTGTATCCTTTTTTTTAAACTCTGGCAATATTTTATATTTTATTCAGGCAATTAATGACTAAATCATCCAGCTACAAAATCAGATTGTCAATGCTAGAGTATAAGAGTATGCTTGGTAGGAGGTAATATGCCTGTAGAGTTACTCAGACGGATGCTGACAGTTAAAGACTACCACAAAATGATGGCAAATGCGGCCTTAACAGAGGGCGAGTGCTTGCAGCGATAGCCTGGTAGGGGGAGGGCGCGGTTATTGCTATTATACCCAAGGCGAAGCGGACCGATCGCGTTACAGGCTTCGCCAAAAAATATTTACTCAAAGCTTTCTAAATAAGCACCAATATATTTTTTCCCCCGGAGAATATAGTAAGCTGAAAACATCTCTTCATAGTCCTGTTGAACTAAAGCCATTGCCCGCCCCATTCGCTCGTGCCCATAGACAATAAATTACGCCGTAGAGCTGGCATAAAATTGCCGTTCTGATGCTTTCACATGATTTTTTAAAGCATCTTTGTATAGTTTTCTTCCTAGATCGATAAAAGTCTTGAGTTCTTCATTAAATTCAATTTGTCCCGCACTGGGAAAATCTAACTGCTTCCGTTTGATAAATCCCATGACCATATTCATACATTTGCGGGTTGACTCCAGTGGTAGGCATTCTGGATCGCCTCGACGAAATCCCCACTGCGTACAACCATTTGTGACTTCAAGAGCGCGTAATTTTGCAAGTTTGGCCAAATCTTCATCGGAAAATTTTGATAATTCTTCAATCTGCGCTTCTATAAGTTGCTGAAATCCTTGAAAATCCTCTGCAAAAAATTCCTTGAGTTCTTGAATTTCGGCAAGCTTTGTCCAGTGAATTGTGCGTTTTAGTTCCATGATTTTGAATTCATATTCAAGCATTACCATTAATAGCTAGCGCGTTCCCTCTAGAAAACAGGGAACCAGAACCGGTTACGTTGGGGGAGGCTGCCCTAACCAACATACTGCTATTATACATGACAGGAGGCGCGTTAAGCCTTCGACTGCGAAGGAGGGGCGATCGGGGATGGTCGGGCGATCGCATGGGGTAGGGGCACAAAATTTGATTCATCGCGTCCGCAGTGCTCCGATACCAGTGAGGGCTAGGAATAGCTATTCAGGACAAGCAGAGTGGTCGCGATCGAACCAGATTATATAGTAAACCGAGTCAACGCGAAAGCCAAAAATCCGCTTTTTCTCATCAATGCGCATTTCTGATAATTTAGCATCTTCCGGTATATTGTCAGGTAAAGATGGATGACTGCTAATCAACTTATAACCAGTCCCTACTGATTCCCCGCGTTTTTTCGATCCATGACCTTTGATCTGCGCCCAAGTATACTTTTCAATTTTCTGGAGTCCGGCAATTAAGTCATTAATTTCCGATGATGTCCAGTCTGACAACAGCCAACGATTTTTATCTGCATAGGTAAATCTGAAGCTAGGATGTTCCTCATCGGTACTACAAGTTAATTTTGCGATCGCCTTCTCAGAAATCTGCCTGACTGTTTTCTGCTGAGAAGGCTTTTTTATCTTCTGCTTTTTACTCACCTAAGCTTCCACAAACTCCGCATAGTATGACTTCATGTGGTCATGAGATATGACATTAGTTGATTTTTGCGCCGGTTCCAAGCCTTGGCGAGCGTTGAGCCAAGGAGTTTCTGATTTTGTCAGATACTGAAGGCGTTTAGCACTCAATTCTCCATAAACATTCCAGACTTCTTCTAGCACCTCTATCTCATCTTCTGCTAATTCTATATCTAAATCTGCTGGCGCGGGAATGTCTCTATATTTATAAGCCAGATATTCATCCCAGACATCCCGCACAACCGGACCAGAAACCCAGGCTTCAATATCTTGCGCAAACAGAGGTTTATTTCTCAATACTAAACTCCATGCTTGAGCATAATATACCAACTTTTGCAGCTTGAGGGGAGAAATGGTATCCCCCGCTTCTCTGTCTACGCGACGCAGGAAGTAACGAGCAATGTCAAGTGCGTTTTTCATGATTTGTTACCAACTATAATTATCCATTATACATGATATTCCTGTAGGACATGTTTGTAGTAAGCACTTTAGTGCTTGCAGCG
The DNA here is from genome assembly GCA_014324065.1 of Hormoscilla sp. SP12CHS1. Lineage (GTDB taxonomy): Bacteria > Cyanobacteriota > Cyanobacteriia > Cyanobacteriales > Desertifilaceae > Hormoscilla. Next base: position 6,217 of record JACOMV010000085.1, read on the forward strand.
ATCGCATGGGGGCACGGGGCGACCAAATTTGATAGCTAGCGCACCCACCATAATTATTTATTATCCATTATCCATTACCCACAGATTTCCAGGATATCCTGTGGAGAGGGGTGGGACCGTATTTTTGCAAAGCTGCTTTGTGACGAGGCGTAGGGTAACCTTTGTTTGCTGCTAGATCGTATTCTGGATATTTCTCCAACTCCTCGACGATCAGGTTGTCTCGCCATACCTTCGCGATGATACTCGCACAGGCGATCGCCTGATTGAGTTTGTCTCCCTTAATTATAGTTTCTTGCGGAAATGGTAGATCCAGAATAGCTTGATTGCCATCAATTAAACAAAGATTCGGTTGGACAGTTAGTTGGCCGATCGCCCGCTTCATGGCCAGCAAGGAAGCTTGCAAAATATTCAGCCGTGCAATTTCCGCAACGGAGGCCGTGCCGATCTGACAGTCTAAGGCGATCGCGCGGATCTGAGTAACCAGGGACTTTCTTTTCTTGCCACTAAGTTGTTTGCTATCCGTGACGGCCCATTGGGCGGTAATCTGCTGGGCATCATCTGGAAGAATCACCGCCGCTGCGACTACAGGACCAAATAAAGCTCCTCTGCCGACTTCATCTACACCTGCTATAATTAAATGGCGATCGTTCATGGTCGATTGTTCATACTCATGTTATCTGTAAGGATAGCACAGAAGGTCGCAAGCTGAGCGAAATAAATAAGAAACCTGGTTTCTGGGATCCTGGCGAACGTGTTCCCAGCAACATTTCGCTATTGACAGTTCGGGGAAGATTAGCTATACTGGATCTGAGATCCTGGACTACTTTTGCTAAACTAGGATCCATATGTAGGACCGTTCAATCACACTTACTCGGAGAGATCAATCATGCCCACTGTCTACTTAAAAGGTGGAAAAACCGTAGAGGTAAGCCTGGAAAATCTAGAAGCTTACCTCTACGAGAATAGCGATCGCATTGAAACGCGAAAGAAGAAACTGCGCCGGCAGCCCCTCGATATTCAGGTAACTGCTAGCAGTAAATAATCACGGGAACATTGGCTAATTATTCAGCGTCAAACTCTCCGCTATTCAGCTTTTCTCTAGTTTTGGCAAAATAAACATCACAGTCTGTGAACAGTCTGTATTCTGTGTTGGAATCGTCATTGGGGGCGAGATTGTACTGCCTTTCCATTCCTAATTCAGCATAAACGTAAAGGCCGCGCTTGCCTCGCAGTTCACCATATACACAGCCATCAGTACAAGCTGCCTTAAACTCAGCCGGATTTACTTTGATTCTGAGTGCCATTATTGTTCATAGTCATGCCATCTGTAAGGATAACACAGAAGGTCGCATCTGAGGCAAATAAATAAGAAACCGGGTTTCTCCAAGAAACCCGGTTTTTGGGAGCGTGGGTAATAGGTTTTCAACCTTTAGGAATTGTGAAAATTTGGTCCGATAGCCAGACGAGATCGGTTATCAAATAATTGGTATGGATAAAAATTTAATGATAAAAAATGGGATCTGTCGCAGTCAAATTATTACATCTTTACCACTACCCGGGACATTAAATGTTTTTAGTCGGTTAAAACCGACTTTAGCTAAAGCCCGCCGGGGGTTTGAACCCCCGGCGGGCTTTAGCTTTAGCGAGAATATTAATAATTGTGACAATATTGCCAGATCGCGTCCCTAGATATGTTATAAAATAATTATTGTCACAGGAAAAAGTATGCAAGAAAACAAAATCCTTAGAATTGCCTGGAACTGCCTGCTGGTTCTTACCCTGATGGTAGGGATGGCAGGCTGTGGAATATTCAACATCGCCAGGGGACCGGAACCATTACCAGCGGTTTCCCCTTTACCCCGGCCCGAACTACCGGACTGGATCGAAGAAATTAGTCCCACGGGGGAAGCAGAACCTCTCAATCAAATTAGAATTCGGTTCAAACATCCTCTGATTCCCGTGGAAAGTCTGGGCAGTGATCGCCAGCGATCGCTATTGCAAAGCTTTGAGATTATGCCGCCCTTACCCGGTCGTTTTCGCTTTTTTACGCCCCGCATGGTAGGATTTCAAGCAGATAAAGCTTGGCCAAAAGCTATCCGCATTAGAGTTACCCTGAAAGCGAGGTTGGCGGATATGGAAAATAATAGTCTCGATCGGGATCTAGCATGGACCTTCAACACGGAAGAGATCCAGTTAACAAATTTGCCGGGAAAGACATCAGCATCCCAAAGGCGGTACAGGGATAGGGATGAACCTATCGATCTGAAACCAACTCTGGAATTCACCTCTAATGTAGAATTAAATCTGGATTCTCTTTCCGATCGCATCCAACTGACTCCCCAGGGAAGCGATAAGCAAGTGCCGCTGGCAGTGGCCCTAGCAGAAGATCGATCGTCTCAGTATAACCGACCTCAGTCGGAGTTTGACCCTTCAACTCGCAATTGGATCTATACCATCGCGCCCCGGTCAACTCTGGCCAAAGCAATGACTTACCGCTTAGAATTTACTCCTGGTTTGTTACCAGCGCGGGGTAATATGCCAAGTGAGATGCCCTTTAGCAGTCAGCTAGAAACCTATAGGCCCCTGAAGTTTGAGGGCATTGAATTGGTGGGCAAACCTGATGCGGGGGGAATTTACGGACGCTTTGTCAAGGGGAATCTCCAGCTGAAATTTAATAATGGTTTAGTCGCCGACTCGGCGATCGAGAATATTACGGTTACTCCAGCGCCGAAAGCATCTCCTAAACTCGTCTGGGCCTATGAAAACTCCCAGTTTGTCAATCTGAATCCTTGGGCCTTAGAACCAGCAACCAGCTATACAATTACCCTGAGTAAAAACCTCCAGGACCGCTACGGACAAACTTTGGACAAACCCGTCACTATTAAGTATGAAACGGGAGATGTGGCACCGGATTTGTGGGCCCCTTCGGGTCTGAATATATTCCCTGCTGGGACAAACTTGCAACTGAATTTTTCCACAGTCAATCTGCCAGACAAGCAGTACAAAGCTGCTTATCGGGTGGTAAAACCGACGGATTTGGTGTATGCTGATTCTGCTTATCCCAGGGGTGAAGAGAATGATTTGTTGCCCGCTGTCAATGCTTGGCAGAGTTTCCCAGTATCGGGTCAGAAAAATCAAACTACTGAGGAGATCGTCCCTTTACGGGATAAGCTGGGTGGTGACGCCGGTATGCTAGCTTATGGAGTGCAAGCAAAAACCAATTCCTATGAGAGAAAAGGTCGGCAACAGTGGCGGGAAGCTAGTTACTATGGTATGGTGCAGTTGACGAATTTGGGAGTGTTTGCCCAATTCTTTCCGGAGTCGGGGTTAATAAGAGTAAATCATCTCTCGGATGGTTCCCCGGTAGCAAATTCACCCGTAGAAATTTATCAGTCCCAATTGTATGCCAAATCTCGCCCGCAACCTCAAGCTTGTGCCCGGGGGACAACCGATGCCACGGGAACTTTACTGCTGAGTTCTCAAGATTTGCGCCAATGCATGGGAAGCGATCGCTTTTTGTCACCGCCGGAATTACTGGTAATTGCCCGGGAAAAGCAAGATTGGGCCTTCACTCGCATTCGGCGCTATAGCGGTGCCTATGGTTATGGCATCTATCCAGAATGGGATAATGGCAAAGCCCGATCGCGAGGAGTAATTTTCTCGGACAGACAACTTTACAAACCGGGATAGAAAGCAGCATTTACGGGTTTTGCTTACTACCTGCAAAATGGCAGTCTCCAGCAGGACAAAAATGCCCGCTACGCGGTAACTCTCCGAGGTCCGGATGGGAAAAAGACGGATCTGGGCACCCAGATAACCAATGAGTTTGGCATTTTTCCCCTGGAATTTCCCCTGGACAAAGGTCAAGCTTTGGGTAACTATTATCTCAGCGCTAAAGGGACAAAGGGAGTAGAGATATCCGGACGATTTCGCGTCGCCGAGTTCAAACCGCCCAACTTTAAGGTCGAGTTGCAACTGGACAAATAATTTGCTTTCATGAAGGACGAAGTCGAGGCGATCGCCCAAAGCAACTATCTATTTGGCGCGCCAGTGGAAGGGGGTAAAGCGCAATATTACGTAACCCGCCAGCGAAAGTATTTTGTTCTCAAAGGTTGGGAGGAATTTGAGTTTGGACCCCAGTGGTTTTGGCCCGAAGAAACCCCTTCTGTTTCTAGCGACGTATTGCAGCGGATCGCCCTGCTAGACGATCGTGGTAAAGGTCGGCAAGTATTTAAGGTGGACGAGGACTTGCCCTACCCCATGGAATATCGCGTGGATGTAGAAGTGACGGATGTTTCCAATCTTTCGGTCGCTGATTCTCAGAGTTTCGTGGCCTTGCCCGGCGATCGTGCGATCGGACTGCGCAGCAAATTCGTAGGAGAAGCAGACAAACCCTTCCCGGTAGAAGTAATAGTCACCGACCCCACAGGAAAACCCATCAAAGGTCAACGGGTAAAGGTAGAACTGCAACGGATGAAATATAGCAGCGTGACGCGGTTAGTAGAAGGAAGTCAGCAGCAGCAGAATCAGGTAGAATACCAGACAGTAGCAACGGCAGATGTCAAGTCTGGTAACAGTCCCCAAACTGTGAAACTGACTCCCACGGAATCTGGTTCCTATCGGATCCGGGCTAATTTTGTCCGTAGCAAGAATGAATCAACTGCCATGGACAAGCAAATTTGGGCCACAGGAGGGGGTGCAGTATTTTGGGGTCATGGGAATGACGATCGCCTGGAAATCAAACTGGACAAGGACAGCTATAAACCGGGGGAAACTGCGACAGCTTTAATTCAATCACCCTATGAGGAAGGGGAATTATACTTTGCCATCATCCGCGACCAACCCATCTATCAACGGGTGACGGCGGTCAAGGGTGGTGCGCCAGAAATTAAGTTTCAGGTGACGCCAGAAATGCTGCCGAATGCCGCAGTGGAAGTAGTTTTGATGCGTCAAGGAAAGGATCTTTCCCAGGCGGAACTAGAAAAGGTGGAAGATCTGGTGAAAATTGGGTTTGCGCCTTTTCAGGTCAACTTGTCGGACAAGTATTTACAGGTGGAAGTGACGCCGACCCAGGAGAAAACTCAACCCGGGGCCACCCAAACAGTACGCTTGGCATTAACGGATGCCGAGGGGGAACCAACTCCCGGACAATTGACAGTTATGGCAGTGAATGAAGCAATCTTGCAACTGAGTGGCTATCGTCCGCCAGATCTGGTAGAAACAGTATACGCCCAACAGCCGATCGCGACCCGTTTCAGCGATAATCGTCCGGAAGTAGAGTTGTGGATGGCAGCTTCTCCCTTGAGAAAAGGTTGGGGTTATGGAGGCGGGCGATCGTCCAGTTCGGCCACCCGCATTCGCAAGAACTTCCAAGCTTTAGCTTACTACAATGGTTCGGTGTTGACAGATAGGAATGGTAAGGCGACTGTCACATTTAACTTGCCAGATGACTTGACAACCTGGCGGGTGATGGCTGTAGCTACCGATGGGAAGATGCATTTTGGTAATGGGGAAGCCACCTTCCTGACTGCGAAACCGCTGCTAGCTAATCCCATATTGCCCCAGTTTGCCAGGAAAGGCGATCGCTTTTTGGGCGGGTTATCGATAACCAACAATACGGGTAGCAAGGGGACGATAGAAATCATTGGTTTGCCGAGTGGTAATCTAGAGTTTATCGACAAAAACCGTCTCCAGACTCAGATCGACAAGGGGACTCGGGCCTACCGCTTTCTGATGCAAGCTACTGACATTGGCGAGAGTAAAGTGCAGTTATCAACGCGCTTGAACCGGACAGCAGATGCTTTTCAAGTGCCGCTAGTAGTGAAGCAGCAAGAGGTAACAGAACAGGTAGTGGAGTCCGGGACGACAGAAGATAAAATCCAGATGACGCTGAATGTGAATAGCAAAGTTGTCCCGGATGCGGGAGGCTTGCATATTTCCCTGGCCAGTACCCTCATCCCAGAAATTATCGCCCCGGCCCGACAAGTATTGCAAGAAGATTCATTGCGGTTCTTGGAACCGGCGGCCAGTCAGTTGGCGATCGCCTCTAGCTTGCAACAACTGGGAAAAAAATATTCTCAAGCATTTACGGAGTTTAATCCGAAGCAGCAAGGGATGCAATCCTTAGAAATATTCCAGAAACTCTCATTACCCAATGGCGGTTTTGCAGCGTGGCCCGGACGGCAACAATCAGACCCCTTTGTCACTGCCTACGCCGCGAAATCTCTGGCGATCGCCCGTCAGGCATTTCCAGGTATAGTAGATGGTAGAAAGTGCGATTCGTTCAGGCAATAGCTTAGAACCAGTGAAAGCTTGGTTGGTTTCATTAGCCAATAACTTTGGTACTCATG
>JACOMV010000086.1 GCA_014324065.1 Hormoscilla sp. SP12CHS1
AAACTCTTAATCAAGTTGAGTTATGGGTTGAACAAGAAGCTGATTTACATGAGCCAACTATTGAGAAGGCAAAAAAAATCTGGAGGTAGCCAGACAAATTGAAGCACAAGATGTGGAACTCCAAGAAAATGGCGACCCACAACGCTACTTGATGCGATCGGGAAAGCGATCGCCCATGACCGGATGGGAGGGCGATCGCTCATCTGGATCCGGTGGTGGGCCGTACCCTACAAACTACAAGGTTTTCAGAAGGTGCATTCCGGTGAGTTATAATCAATATACCTTGTCATTAGCCAATATGGAGCACTCGCACTATGTCTTACAGCGAATTCACCCTCGAAGAACTAGAAAGCCAATTTCAACTAACAATTCAGGAAGAAGTGGAATTATTTGACACCGTAGAACCAGTCACGCCGAGTGGACTCTTGAGAGAAATATTAGCAGAGAACATTCCCCTCGCCTTAGCAGTAGATACAGAAAAAGCCCGATCTGAACTGATCGTCGCGCCAATATTGGTAGAAATGAGGAAGCAATTTAATCATCAAATTAGTGTTTTCTCCGGGACAGAATTTAACGTAGATCGAAGTAAAGGACTAAGCGGGAGATGTGACTTTATCATCAGTCATTCTCCCAGACAGTTGTCCGTGACAGCCCCATTAGCTACACTCGTGGAGGCCAAAGATGATAACATCAAATCTGGCATATTCCAGTGCATTGCCGAAATGGTAGCAGCTCGAGTATTTAACCAACAGAAAAATAATAACATTTCCAGCATCTATGGTATAGTCACAACAGGAAGTAATTGGAAATTTATGAAATTGACAGAAAAGATAGTGGCGATCGAGCCCGGAGAACATTTCATCAACAATATAGAATCCCTGCTGGGCATCCTCTCATATATAATCCATACTACTCGCCCCCACACCCTGGTCGAGAAGCAATCGTAGGTCAGAAAATATCACCCATAGTGACCAATCAATTTACATTTCAATCTCAGGCTGAATGCAGCCACACCCAAGCCCGGGCCGGGATATTTACCACCCCTCATGGCATAGTAGAAACACCCCGTTTCATGCCCGTAGGCACCACCGCCACCGTCAAAGGCGTCACCTCTGCCCAACTGTTAGCAACCGGTGCCCAGATGGTGCTAGCCAATACCTATCACCTCCACATCCAACCCGGAGAAGATTTGATCGCCAAAGCTGGAGGATTACATAAATTCATGGACTGGAATGGCCCCATCCTCACGGACTCCGGGGGCTTCCAAGTCTTCAGCTTATCTGAGTTACGCACCATCAGCGAAGAAGGCGTCACCTTTCGTTCTCCCCGTGACGGACGGATGATTAACCTCACCCCCGAGCGATCGATCCAGATCCAGAATCAACTGGGGGCAGATGTAATCATGGCCTTTGACGAATGTCCCCCCTACCCCGCCACCCGCCCAGCAGTGGAAGCAGCCACATCACGCACCAGACGCTGGCTAGAACGTTGTCTTCAGACCAATAAACGTCCAGATCAAGCATTATTTGGCATCATCCAGGGAGGGGTATATCCAGACCTGCGGTCAGCCGCCGCCAAATCCCTAGTAGAATTAGACTTACCCGGTTATGCCATCGGTGGCGTCAGCGTCGGCGAACCAGAAGCCCTCATCGCCCAGATCGTCAAAGTAACCGCCCCCTTGCTACCCCCCCACAAGCCCCGTTATCTCATGGGCATCGGCACGTATCGGGAAATGGCCCAGGCGATCTCCTCCGGAGTAGACCTGTTCGACTGCGTCATACCCACCCGTTTAGCCCGTCACGGCGCAGTCTTCGTCCGAGGGGATCGCTGGAACATCAAAAACGCCCAATTTACCGAAGACTTCGCCCCCCTGGACTCCGAATGTCCCTGCTACACCTGCCAGCACTTCAGCCGGGCCTACCTGAACCACCTCTGGCGATCGCGGGAACTCTTAGTCTATACCCTACTGTCCATTCACAACCTGACGGAACTAATAAGGTTCACCCAGAGGATCAGGGATGCCATCATCCGGGACTGCTTCACCAGGGAATTTTCCCACCTGCTTACCCCCGTTCCCGAAAATGCAGTTTAAATTTGTCTGAGCTTAACTGAGGAACTATGTTAAAATTTATTTAAATTATGAGAGCCCCAACTAGAAGAGGTAAATTTACAGATGGAAGCAGTGCTGTTCTTGGCCAAATTGCCCGAAGCTTACTCAATTTTCAACCCCGTGGTAGACGTTATGCCCGTAATTCCCCTCTTTTTCTTGCTGCTGGCCTTCGTCTGGCAAGCTGCAGTTGGGTTTAAATAAGAACGTCACGGGCGATCGGGCCGATCGCCCGTTCGTAGTAAACGCTAAAGCGTTTCTCCGTTCGTAGTAAACGCTTTAGCGTTTCCCACTGCGTTATTTCGGAACGCTTTTCCAGAGACTCTGACAGATGTCCGTACTTTTCCGCCAGATACAAGAGGATCTCCCCCGACTCCCAGAGATTAAAATCCCCATCCACGATCGCTGGCACCTTCGCCATGGGATTAATCGCTAGAAACTCCGGTTGCTTGTGTTCTCCCGCCTCCATATCCAGCAAGACGAACTCGTAAGGGATCTCCAGTTCTTCCAAATACCACTGCACAATCGACGCCCGCGATCGGGCCCCACCGTATAATTTCAACATCTTACAAAACCTTGTGAGTATACTCGTGTTGCTTCACATTATCCTCCTTCCGCACAATATTTTCAGCATTCAGCACCCGCTTGCGGGCCGTTGAATGGTTAAAATCATTGCGAATTGTGCCCAGAGGGATGTGATTTTTCGCACCGGGACGACTCTTATAGCTGCGCGTCGCCGCGATCGCCCTGGACGCGAACTCATCGGGAAACTGGGCTATTGATGGGAAATCATCCAGTCTTTGCGGGGTTTCACCAGCTAGCACCCTGCCCAAAGTCGTTCCCCAAGCCATTTTATAGGAAGTGGGAATTCCCTTCACAATTGCTTCCAGGGCCGCCGAAGGTATCGGTTCCACCACCTTCACCTCATGGACCTCTCCCTCTTCCTTAATGAAACAGGTAGCCAAGCCCACCACCAAATAGTCATCCTTAGACAGTTCCGGAGCCATTGCATATACCACTGTACTTGTCATCACAATCCGCCTTATCCCTTGTCGAGTACCAAATTATATAGCCTTTTACATACCGATACCGCCACTCACTCATCCTTGTGACAATTAAGCTACTGGCACAATCTCACCGGGCCAGGTTTTGAGAGCCAACTTCCAGCTCAATTGAACTTTTTAACAGCAATACACGTCCCTAAACACACCGCCTCTTGTCCGAACTATCTCTGGAATCAAGATGCCCTTGAGCGTATAATTTATTATTGGCGGCATCTGTGGGCCCAAAGCCAGCAACCACTTCAGCAACTGACACAATGTCCGTTCCCGGTGGCACGAGCAAGAAATAGGGTAAATGTATTCAGCCATCTATACCGCCTTACAGCAAATGAACAACAACTCCCCCAGCACATATTCTCCCACTATTTTGGCCGCCACAACCCAAGGACTCTTTCCTCTGGGAGCCGAGGGACTGAAAATCCGGCGTCCGAAGCGTTTCCTTGCACCTGTCGAACAGCATCAATCACACTACACCAGTCTACTAGAAGAATCCTTGCGGCGTCAAGCCCAAGCCAAAGCTGCCGCTGGCGAGTACTCCGATGTGCGATGCGCGCGCTATTCGCACTGCGCATCGCACATCGCGCCGCCATTGATATTCTCACCGCCGCCATTGCCATCCATCCCCAGAATGCCATCAACTATAACAATCGCGGCCCCTTCTATTTTAAGAGCGGTCAACATCCACTCGCCCTCGCCGATTATACCAAAGCCCTACAACTCGATCCCCTGCTATCTGAGGCTTACAATAACCGAGCTAATTACTACGCTGCTCATAAACAGCTAGAGATGGCTCTAAGTGACTATGATCAAGCCATTGACCTCAATCCTTTCAATAGTCGCGCCTGGATCAACCGGGGCATTACCTACCGTCATCTCCGCCTGTACGACCTCTCCCTCGATAACCTGGACTTCGCCTTGAGGATGGGACGCTTTGAAGCTCAGATTTACGCAGATTTTTCTGAGGTTTGTAGTGAGGACTTTCGTCCTCACTACAAACCTCAGTGCGCGGTCGCACTTATCAGAGTTCCCTGGCCAAGTTCAGAGAACTCCACCCCCCTGCTAACAGCCCCGAAACCCGTCAGCTTCGCCGGGTAGAAGCCTGGTTAAACGACTTGGGACGACCCCTATTAAGTACATGGACAAAATTAATTTTACACACTCTCTCGCGCTAGTCTCCATATCCGGAGCATGTCGCCCATGGCTATGTCTTAGAACACTACTTATTTTCCTCTATCAGAACGATCGGACGGCGTTGGGGAGCAACTCTGTGACTTTCCTCCTGCATCACCGTTTTCGCCTGCCCTGGATCGAAAGCCCGGTTAAAATCCCTTTGCCAGCGGTTTACACGTTCTTCTGTACGCTTCACCTCTGTTTGGATAACTCCGGACTTTTCCTGTACAGACTGATATAAGGGCAATAAGCGCATCAGCCCCGAAATTGCTGCCGCCGCCAGTACCAAATTCACCGTTAGCCTAACTGTTACTTCCAGGGCCTTTGCTTTTTCAGCCCACAACATACCCTGGCCTCCTGTTTCCCCCGGTGCTGCGGGGTTGTGCCCCCCCCCTCGTTCCCACGGCTGCTCTCCTCTCCGCGTTCCCAGGAGACGCTGTTGGCGACGTGACAGCAAGAGCGGTTTTTCTTGTTGAAGTTGCTCTGATGGCATCATATTTACAGATCAAACTTATAAATCGCCGACATTACACCGATTACAGTCCCAAGCAGATGTCGCTAATGAGAGTCCTGCTCCTATACAATCTACAACAGAACTGCGTTGTCAGTTGTTAGTTGTGGGTTGTTAGTTGTTAGTTGCTCGTTGTTCCTTGGCTGCTGACCACCGATCGCCTACCTCTAATACAACTAGCCACTGACTACTGACCACTGACTTTGCGGAGGGGGCGTTACCCGGGGAGCTGGTTCGCCAAGGGGGGCTGTTTTTTCTGCACCAGCAAGCCATACAGCCCCAGTCCTTACGCAGCAAGTCCCAACAAACCCTGCCAGTACCCTCTGGCCGTTTCCAGAGATGCCCACCCTGTCGTGTCGCTCCTGCGCACCACATGGGTGGGCACTCTCGGAAACGGCTGGGCCATAGCTGTGTAAGTCCTCAGTTCTTGGCGACCAACCAACCCTACTTGTAAAGTTCCGTTCCTAGCCGGTACATCAATACCAACGGAAACAATGCAATTGCTAGAGCTGTGTAGACTTGAACATCCGATAGACTCATGGTTATCAAACTCCTGAAAATAATGGTAGTTTCTCACCACTTTCGGTCAAATTGGGCAAAACTGGAAGGGGTTTGTTACAAAACTTAACATTATGGCTGATGATAACCGGTTGTAATGGTGATAGGAGAACAGGAGTCAGACGGAGCATGTCCAGATAAGTAGGATGCATATTTTGCCAGCAGACGAGATCGCCTCTGGACTGGGATGGTGCCGATCGTGTCCGAGAGCGCCCATCCTCTCGCTCGCCTGCCTGGCAACGACAGGGGTGGGCGTCTCTGGACACGACCCAGTGACCAGGACCAGGCCCACCAGTGATAACTAACAACTGACAACTGACAACTGATAACTTGACAAAGAGCAGGAGAGATGAGTTATTATATAAAGATATACTTAGCCTGGACGATAGTGGCCGATCGTGTCCGAGAGCGCCCACCATGTCGCTCGCCTGCCCGTAGATGTGCGATGCGCTATTCGCACTGCGCATCGCACATCGCAGCGACAGGGGTGGGCGTCTCTGGACACGACTGAAGAAGTGGGAAAACTAGAGGACAGGCTAGTCGCTATACTGGGTCGGGCCTAGCCCGGGGTGGTATAAACCTGGGTTGGTATCTACACGCACATGGCTACAAGGCTGCAAACCCGCCTGCGCGATCTCAGAGTCGGAGTTAAAGCTAATGGATGCTCCTGTTCCAGGTCCAAGAGTAATTACCAGAACTAGCTTGGCTCGCCAGCTGCGAAGCTTACAGGGGGACGTATTACGCATGGGATCCCTGGTAGAAAAGTCTTGCTGGCTGGCCCGTAAAGCTATATGCGATCGGGATTTGGCAGCGGCCAAAGAGATCGCGGTGCAAGATAAACAGATCGATCGATTTTACCGACAAATTGAACTAAACTGCGTCAGCACGATTGCACTCCAGGCACCGGTGACCCAAGACTTGCGGTTAATCAGTGCTCTGATGCAGCTAGTACGAGACCTGGAGCGCATAGGTGATTATGCTAAGGATTTAGGCGAAATCGCGGTGAAACTGTTTGCTTATCCGCCTCATAAGTGCATGGGAAAAATTCAGGTGATGTTAGACAGAACTCAAGCTATGCTGGCAATGAGTTTAAGGGCCCTGTCGGACCTGGATGCCCAGGCGGGTCTAGAAGTTAAGGTGAAAGACGATTGGGTAGATTCAGACTACCTGATCATCTATAACGAACTGGCCAATCAAAAGGATCTTCAGGGGGTGGTGGAACAGACTATGCTACTGGTGTTAGTCATCCGTCACTTGGAACGCATGGCAGACCATGCTACTAATATTGGACAACGAGTGGCTTACATTATCACAGGTCAGCGCTATTGACCTCTTGGTTGTCCTGTTCCCTCTAGGTGTGAATTGACATCGATACCAACTGTACTAGGTGGGAAAAACAGCAAAGGGTTTTGCCATGCTGGACATCGGTTGCCCCGCAGTGTATCATCTCATCGACTTTCAAAAGATGGTGACACACAATCTACGGAAGTGGCCATGATGCCTGGAGACGTGACGATCGTGTCCGAGAGCGACCACCCTGTCACTCGCCTGCCCGTAGATGTGCTCTGTGCGCGATATTCGCACTGCGCATCGCACATCGCAGCGACAGGGGTGGGCGTCTCTGGACACGATCTGGCGATATCACTTGACACAGGGTGAGATACTATCGTCTCATCCCTGTCAAGTAGCGAAGCGTATGGGATTGACAATTGTTCAAGGAGAGGAATCATCGCTACATGGAATTTTCAATCGCAACACTGCTAGCGAATTTTGAAGATGAAAAATTGGTAGCGCCTAAGGTTTTGGAAAAAAAACTGGGTGCTACGGAAAATGGAAAACTCCAAATTGTCTTAGACGCCCTAGAAAGAATTGGGATTTTAGTCAAAGACCGTGGCAGATATAAAAGGGTCTATGACAAGCAATCCTTCGTTGAAGGCAAACTCCGCTGTTCGAGCAAGGGTTTTTGCTTTGCTATCCAAGATGCTGAAGATACTGAGGATATCTATATCCGAGAAAGCAATCTCTCGACGGCATGGAACGGCGATCAGGTATTGGTGAAGATCCTCAAAGAAGGCAGTCGCAGACGCTCTCCAGAAGGAGAAGTACAGCTGATTCTAGACCGAGCAATTACTTCGGTACTAGGAAGGGTGAAGCGTGCGAACGGGGATTACAAAGCCGTGCCTCTGGATGACCGGCTGCTGTTTGAACTGGACATTAAATCACAGGAGGCTCAAAACCTGAAAGAAGCGGTGGATCACCTGGTACATGTGGAAATCCTCCGCTATCCTCTCGGTCAGCATCCTCCCATAGGCAGAGTTACCCAAGTCCTGGGTAGCAATGCTGAAGAAGCCGCTGATACGGAAATTGTCCGCTGCAAACATAACTTGCCCAAAGAGTTTCCCCCTGAGGTCTTAGCTGCTGCGGCACCGTTCCGGAAAAATCAGGAGATGGTATCGGAGGAAAAACGGCTGGATTTGCGCCAGCTGCTGACAATTACTATCAAACCAGGCGCCTCGAAGGATAGTCGCCCTGAGACCTTAGATGACGCGATCAGCCTGGATCGAACTGAAGCAGGATATTGGCGCGTGGGGGTTCATATTGCCGATGTGGCTGAGTATGTCCTACCAGATGATTATATCGACCAGGAAGCTTCAAAGCGGGGGGCCTCGGTCTATTTGGGCGAAAAGGTGCTGCCGATGCTACCAGAGGCGGTGGCTGCTGGATGCTGCTTGATGCCAGAAGTAGATAGATTAGCTGTCTCTGTATTCTTGACCCTCGACAGTGAAGGGCAGTTGATTGAGTTTGAGTTTCAACGGACAATCGTGCGAGTTAATTACCAACTGTCTTATCAGCAGGTAAGAGAAATTATTAATAAAGAGACCAAATCATTTCCGAGAAAGGTAGCTGAAACTTTGTCCGAACTGTTGCTATTGACTCAGGGATTGAGAGAACAGCGCCTAAAGAGGGGTTCCTTTGATTTGAATTTGCCAGACAAAAAATTTTACTACGATGATGAGGGCACCTTGGGGGCTTTGGTAGTCTCGCCCCAACTGCCAGAAAGATCGATCATAACGGAGTTGATGATTCTGGTAAACCAGGTGGTGGCAACCCATTTGCGGGCCCTATCTTTGCCGTTAATTTACTGCGTACATCCGACCCCTCATATGGAAGAGGTGCAGGAGTTAATTAAGTTGGCGGGTAATTTGGGGATTGAACTGGAACTGGCAGAAGAAGATGTGGTGACGCCGGTGGATTATAAAGCTTTCACCGGGGTGTTTGCCCAGTCATCGGCCCAGAAGGTATTCACTAATATCTTGATGTCTACCTTGAAGCCAGCTGCTTACAGCACTACCCCTAAACCTCACTTTGGACTGGCCCTGGACGAGGCTTACACCCATTTTACCTCTCCTCTACAGCGTTACTGCGATCTGCTGGTTCACCGGATATTGCATGCGCTGTTTGAACAGGGACGCGATCGCCGTACCAGTCGTGCTAAAGAAAGTGTTAACCTGTGTCACAGCAGTTGCCACAACAAAATTAACTGGAAGGTTCTCCCCTCAGACATCCTTCAGGACTTCGAGGATCACTTTACCTCAGTTGCTGCTCACTTGAGTGAGAAAGAAAGGATCGCCCAAGAAGTCCAAGAGGACTTGGACGGACTGCAAAAAGCGGAATTTATGAAGGCACATACAGGGGAGATATTCAGTGGGGTGATTACTGGGGTCCAGTCCTACGGTTTCTTTGTGGAGCTGGAAGATGTATTGGTAGAAGGACTGGTACATGTAAGTTCCCTGAAAGATGACTGGTATGAATATCGCTCCCGACAGCAAATACTGGTGGGTCGCAAAAACCGCAATCAATACCGACTGGGCTCATGGGTGGAGGTGCAGGTGAAAAGCGTTGACTATTACCGCCAGCAAATTGACCTGATTGCTGTTAGCGGGGGTAGCGTTGGCACGGAATGGGAGGATGACCCCTCCGACCTTGAACCCGATGAATATGAAGATTAGGGGGAGCATGTGAGTTCGTAGGGCGGGCGGATCGCCTGCTAGTCAGTTGTTAGCTGTTAGCGCCATCCCCGTCGGTAGGTGATTTTGTCTGAGAGCAAAAATAAGGACGAGACTTATCTGGACATGCTCCCCTTTCAATAGGGGAGGACAAGGCCAAAGGAAAAATGGAAAATCAAGTGAGACAGACTCTGGTTATGGGAGTATCGGGATCATCGGGTTTAATCTATGCGGTGCGGGCGCTCAAATTTTTGCTCTGGGCAGATTACACTATTGACCTAGTTGCCTCGAAGGCAGTTTATATGGTCTGGCAGGCAGAGCAAAATATCCGCATGCCAGCGGAGCCAGTACAGCAGTCGGAGTTCTGGCGGCTGCAAGCTGGGGTAGAAACTGCCGGGAAACTGCGCTGTCACTCCTGGCAAGATATTGGTGCCAATATTGCCAGTGGTTCCTTCCGCACCCGGGGGATGATTATCATCCCTTGCAGTATGGGTACGGTGGCCAAATTGGCAGCAGGCTTGAGTTCGGATCTGCTAGAAAGGGCCGCTGATGTCCAGATCAAAGAAGGTCGGAAATTGGCGATCGTCCCCCGGGAGACTCCCTTGAGTCTGATTCACTTGCGGAATCTGACGGCTTTGGCTCAAGCAGGTGTTAAAATTGTTCCAGCAATTCCTGCTTGGTACCACAAGCCGCAGACGCTCGAGGATCTGGTAGATTTTGTGGTGGCTCGTGCTTTGGACCAACTGGATCTTGATTGTGTGCCGATTAACCGCTGGGAAGGTCACGCTTAAAGTTATGCCTGCCATTAGCCTTGTTTTACTGCTAGTCATTGGCGGAGGGCTGACTCTGTTTGCTTTGCAAAACTGGTCGCCTTCTTTGTCCCTGGTGTTTTTAGGAATGCCAACTCCTCCCTTGCCCCTAGCTGTCTGGATATTGCTGGGCCTGGCTGCCGGAGTGATGACTGGGTTGTCGATCGCGGCCTTGTTTAGGTGGTACAGTTATCTAGAGGCACGCAATGTGCGGTGTCACGGAGAGCGCCCACACGGCTACGCCTACGAGGGAGGGTCTGCTTATCCTGCGGGTTCTTGGCCTCCTCAAGAGTCGAAAGGTAGCGAAACAGATTTTATTCGACGTAGTAAAACCACGTACAATGCCCACCAGCGACGGGACTGTTTTGATACCATAGGCAATCGCACCCAAAAAGCGGCAGTCCCGACTAAAGGCGAACGCTGCGCGAAAAATCGCACCCCCTCTTCAGCAGCATCGAATAATGATGATTGGGAACCGGAAAACAAGATATCTGAGGATTGGGATGATTCTGTAACGTCCGCAAGCACGGAGCAAAAAAAGGGCGATAAGGCCAAAGCAGGTCAGGAGAAAACTCAAGATTCATTCTACTCCTATGGCTCCCAGGATAAGGGGAATTCAGGTGTGGGGAAAACTGAGGATGTCTATGAAGCGAATTATCGGGTGATAATTCCTCCGGTTCGCGAGGAGAGTGACGCCGGGGAAAATGATGAAGATTGGGGATTAGATGAAGATGAAACTTAATTCCGATATCTCCGGGGATATCGATGATTGGTTTTCAACAGAAAAAAGATGAGCAATGAACAATTTAAAAGGAATTAGTATTTATATCATCGGGATGATGGGTGCAGGGAAAACGACGGTGGGGGAATTATTGGCCAAGGAACTGGAATATCGTTTTTTTGATACGGATGTGCTGATTGAACGAGTCAAAGGAAAAGCGATCTGGGAAATATTCAAAACGGAAGGAGAAGCAGGATTTCGAGAGATAGAAAGTCAGGTGTTAGGCTCACTGTCAGCCTATCTGCAATCAGTGGTGGCTACGGGTGGAGGGATAGTATTGCGGCCAAAAAATTGGAGTTACCTGCACCACGGCATCGTTGTTTGGCTAGATTTACCTGTAGAACAATTATATAAGCGTTTGCAAGGAGATACGACCCGCCCTCTGTTACAAGAAGTAGATCCCTTGGCAAAACTGCGATCGCTCCTGTCCGACCGGCAACCCCTATACAGTCAAGCGGATTTACACATTACTATGACAGGAGAAGAAACCCCTGAAGGAGTAGCAAGGCGCGTGCTAGAGGAAATTCCGACTATTATCAAACCAGAAGTAAAGAATCGGGAATTTAACTAAATTAACAATTTATTTGTGTGAGTAAATATATAATACCCATTAGACATATGCTCAAAGAAAATGAAGATTTGCAGCTTGAAGTTAGTGCGCGGGTGCGAGTGCTGAGTGAAGCGCTGCCCTATATGCAACAGTTTGCGGGTCGGACTGTGGTGGTCAAGTACGGGGGTGCGGCGATGAAAGATAGCACTCTCAAAGATAAGGTGATGCGGGATATTGTATTTTTGTCCTGCGTTGGCGTGCGTCCGGTGTTGGTGCATGGTGGCGGTCCGGAAATTAATACCTGGCTGGGTAAACTAGGCATTGAACCACAATTTAAGAATGGTCTGCGGGTGACGGATGCGGACACGATGGAAGTTGTGGAAATGGTCCTGGTGGGGCGGGTGAATAAAGAAATTGTCTCTCTGATTAATACGGCTGGGGGAAAGGCGATCGGGCTGTGCGGTAAAGATGGTAATTTGATCTGCGCTCGCCCGCAAGGTGATGAAGGCATCGGTTTTGTCGGGGAAGTCAGCAGCGTGGATACCGAAATATTGCAGTCCCTGGTCAACAGTGGGTATATTCCCGTGGTCTCAAGTGTGGCAGCAGATGAAACGGGACAGGCTTATAATATCAATGCTGATACGGTGGCCGGGGAGTTAGCGGCGGCCCTGGGGGCGGAAAAGCTGATTTTGCTGACGGATACTGCAGGAATTTTGCAGGACTATAAAGACCCATCAACCCTAATCTATAAATTAGACATTCAACAGGCGCGAAGTCTGATAGAAAAAGGGGTGGTGGCTGGTGGGATGATTCCTAAGGTGAATTGCTGCGTGCGGAGTCTGGCTCAAGGTGTGCGGGCTGCTCACATTATCGATGGTCGCATGCCCCACGCTCTGTTGCTGGAAATCTTTACTGACTCTGGGATCGGCTCGATGATCGTTGCCTCGGAATTCATGAGTTAATAGGCCCCCCGGGGGCCGTGTAGGACGGGCGATCCGCCCGTCAGGGAGAAGCGTAGGGTGAAGACAGAAAGTTTAGAGATTGTCAAGGATAACTACGAGGCGGGCAAAAATGCCTTTGAGCGCGGTCAGTACAGCGCCTCAGTTGAGTATTTGGAAAAAGCGAGTGGCCTAGTTAATCCCAATTCTCAACTGGGAGGAGATGTGCTTCTGTGGCTGGCGATCGCCTATGAGGCTGCCAGTAAGCAAGCAGAGGCGCGGGCGGTTTGTCAGCAGTTGCAATCTCATTCCAGTCTGGAAGCCCGCAAAGAAGGTAAGCGCTTACTCTATATTCTGGAAGCACCCCAGCTAAAGAGACCGGAAGCATGGATGAGCAAAATCCCGGATTTAGGCTCAATGTCGGAAAGTGAGGTAAAATATCGGCGGGGTGCTGGTGTTGTTAAAAGTAGCACATCCCAGGGGCGGGTTGAACCGGAAGTAGATTTAACTCAGGTAAATAGGGAAGATAATCGATTTATCTGGGTGGCTCTGATTGTAGCAAGTCTGACAATCTGCGGTTTTATTTGGCTAAGTTAGTAGGAAGGGAAAAGGTAATGATCGTGCAGAGGCAAAAGTTAGTTATCCGTTTTCTGGTCCCGGTTTATATTTTGCTTTTGACAATGCTGACAGGTTGCGTCGAATATGACATTGGGGTCAAGATGAATAGTCAGACTCATGGGGAAATAGTACAGCAGATTCAGCTGAAAGACCAGCTCAATCTTTTTAGTCGTGCGACACTGCAAACATGGTTAGATAGCATTGCCAAACGGGTGCGCCAGTTGTCAGGAAAAACTGAGATGCTTTCTGACCAGACTCTGAAGGTGATTATTCCTTTTAATAATGGGGCGGAGTTGGCTGTTAAGTTTAACAAGTTTTTTAATCCCTATGATCATCTCGTGTCCGAGAGCGCCCACCCATCTCGTTGCCGAGCAGGCGAACGAGAGGGTGGGCGTCTCTGGAAACGACTGGCTAACTCGAATAATGATGAGGCGGATTTGTCTTTACTTTCAGCAAATTTGGAGGTGGTCCAAAATAATTTTATCTTGGCGATCCGCAATCACTTGCATCTGGATTTAGATTTGCGATCGCTTGCTGTTGTCTCAGCTAATGACAAGGTATTGCTGAGTCCGGATAATTTTTTGGATCTGAAATTTAGTCTGGCTACTCCTTGGGGAGCAAAAATAATTGGCGATGATACCCTGGTAGGGAGATCGTCTCATCAGCTAGTCTGGACACTGGAACAGGGTAAACTAAATCATATTGAAACGATATTCTGGGTTCCCAGTCCGATCGGAATTGGTGCTTTGATAATTATTTTGTTGGTAGCAGGAGGAACATATTTGAAAGAGGAAAAGGTGAAGAATTGAGAATAGAGAATTAAGAATCAAAAATGGAATCATTAAAAGGACGAGATTTATTGAGTTTGGCAGACATAAGTGCTAGCGAATTGAACTCATTGTTAGAACTGGCGGCGCAACTGAAAAAGGGTGAGGTACAATGGCGCTGCAATAAGATGCTGGGACTGTTATTTTCTAAAGCTTCTACCCGGACTCGGGTGAGTTTGACTGTGGCAATGTATCAATTAGGAGGTCAGGTAATTGACCTGCTTCCTAATGTAACCCAAGTTAGTCGGGGAGAACCGCTGATCGATACAGCAAGGGTTTTAGACCGGTATCTAGATGTTTTGGCAATTAGAACTTTTGAGCAGCAAGATTTAGAAACCTTTGCTGAATATGCTAAGATTCCAGTGATTAATGCGCTGACAGATAGAGAGCATCCTTGTCAGATATTGGCTGATTTATTGACGAGCAAAGAATGCTTTGGCAATCTGGAAGGTAGGACTTTAACTTATGTGGGAGATGGAAATAATGTGGCGCACTCATTACTGTTAGGTTGTGCACAATCGGGGATGAATGTGAGAGTGGCGACGCCGCCGAAGTTTGAGCCGAATGGTGAAATTGTGGCCCAGGCGCGTCAAATGGCGGCGGGACGCACGGAAGTGATGATAACCACAGACCCAGTGGCAGCAGTAACGGGCAGTCAGGTGGTTTATACTGATGTTTGGGCTAGTATGGGACAGGAAGCTTCTGCGGGCGATCGCCTGCCAGTTTTTCAGCCTTATCAGGTGAATAAAGAACTGTTAGCTAAAGCAGATCCAGAGGCGATCGTACTCCATTGTTTACCGGCCCATCGGGGAGAAGAAATTACTGATGAGGTGATGGAGGGTTCTCAGTCACGAATATGGGACCAGGCGGAAAATCGGTTGCACGCGCAAAAGGCTTTACTGGCAAGTATTCTGGGTAATGAATTGAAAATGTAGAATTGAGAATGGAGAATTGAGAATGGAGAGACGTCGGGTGCATCTCATATTTGCTTAACCGCCCGAACCCTAAAGGGCCCGGCTACACGAACAAAGCCCGCCTGCGCGGGCTAGAATTACAAAAGTGAGATGCACCCGAGACGCCCGCCCTACGCAAAAAAACTGACAAATAATGAGTGAAGTCCTGCTTTCTGTGGAAAATATTCGAGTCGCTTATCCCCAACTTCACGGAACACATAGTTGGGCGGTGGATGATGTCTCTTTCACTCTCAAACCTGGAGAAAGATTGGGTTTGGTGGGAGAATCGGGTTGTGGTAAGTCTACTCTGGGACGTGCGGTGATGCGACTTTTACCAACTGGTTCTCGCCTGGAAGGATGGGTAACTTTTGCGGGTGACTCGGTGTTTGACCTTTCTCCAAAACAGTTGCGCCGCTTTCGTGGAGAAGCGGTGGCCCTGGTGTTTCAAGACCCGATGACTCGTCTGGATCCCTTGATGACGATCAGGGACCATTGTCTGGAAACTCTGCGATCGCACGAACCCCAACTTTCGCGCCGTCAAGCAAAGCAAAGAGCAATTGAAACTTTGTCGGCGGCGAACATTCCTGCCGATCGCTGGGGACAGTATCCTCACGAGTTTAGTGGCGGTATGCGACAGCGGGTGGCGATCGCCCTAGCGCTGGTGCTGAACCCAAAACTAATTGTCGCCGACGAACCTACTACTAGCTTGGATGTGACGGTAGCGGCACAAATTCTCCAGGAACTGACGCGCCTCTGTCAAGAACGGGAAATGGCGCTGCTGTTAATTTCCCACGATCTGGCAACGATCGGAGAGTATTGCGATCGCATTGCGGTCATGTATGGCGGTCAGATCGTGGAAATGGGCAGCACTCGAGAAGTGCTGCAACATCCCGAACATGACTATACCCGATCGCTCTTGGCAGCTGCACTCCACATTCAAGCCGTCTCCGATAGAATCTCAGAAGTCAAAACTGACAATTCGCCCCTACTGCGGATTAAGGACTTACAGCAGCATTATACCTTGGAGGGCAATTTTGTCGAACAGCTATTTAGAAAAAACACTCCTGTAATTAAAGCAGTGGATGGAGTCAGCTTAGAATTATATCCTGGGGAGATTCTGGGATTAGTCGGAGAATCTGGTTGCGGCAAAAGTACCCTATCTCGCAGCATTTTACAGCTTGTTCGCCCCACAGATGGCAAGGTCGAGTTTCAAGGAGAAAATTTAACGAAAGCTTCACCTCGCAGTCTGCGGGGGTGGCGCAGACAAATGCAAATGGTATTTCAAGACCCCCATGCTTGTCTAAATCCCTTGATGACCGTGGGACAAAGTATAGCAGACCCACTGTTTATCCACAAGTTGGCTACCCCTGCTGAGGCCAAAGCACGAGTAATATCCATGTTAGAAAGAGTCGGGTTAACTCCAACTGCTGATTATTATCATAGATATCCCGGTGAGTTGTCTGGAGGACAGCAGCAACGAGTCGCGATCGCCCGGGCTTTAATTACCCGTCCGCAACTGCTGATCTGCGACGAACCTGTCAGCATGCTAGATGCCAGCGTCCAGTCCCAAGTACTAGATTTGATGTTAGAACTAAAACGAGATTTTGACCTTACTTATCTGTTTATTACTCACGACCTCTGGGTGGCCAGGTTTCTGTGCGATCGCATTGCCGTGATGAACCAAGGTAAGATTGTCGAACTCGGTTCCACTCACGACATCTTTACCAATCCTCAGCACCCTTACACTCAAACTCTGCTGCAAGCTGCTCCTTTACTTGCGAATTGTTAATTGTCAATTGTTAATTGTTCATTGCGAATTGTTCATTGCGAATTATCACTAACCACGAGCCATTAGCAATCATCAATTTTCAATTACAGCTTGTTCGCTATTTAATTAGTACAATAACAGCATTTAGTAAACCAGTTCTTAAACGTATTTGTTCCCATC
>JACOMV010000087.1 GCA_014324065.1 Hormoscilla sp. SP12CHS1
GATTGATTTCTCACTCCCAACCCAGGAGACTCGGAATTGTCTGAGCATTTTTGCTCATTACCAAACTGGGATGCACCCGTTTTGCTCCAGAGAAGAACCGAAAACCTCTATTAGGACAGGAGGTTCGCTCTTTACTACTCCTGATACGAACAAAGTAGCCTCCGCCATGCCGTAGCAGGGATAAAATGCCTCCTTCCGAAAGCCACAGTCGGCAAAAGCACCACTAAACCGCTCCAGGGTGGAACCCCGGACTGGTTCAGCCCCATTAAAAGCCACCTCCCAACTGCTCAAGTCCAGAGTTGATTTTTCTTCAGGAGTTATCTTATTTACACATAAATCATAGGCGAAATTAGGTCCGCCGCTGGTTGTCCCTTTGTAGCGAGAAATTGCCTGCAACCAGCGTATGGGCTTCTAGAGAAATGCTCCTGGCGACATGAGAATGCAAGGAATCCCCAAATACAAGGGCTGTAGCACATTTCCTATCAGTCCCATATCATGGAACAAGGGCAACCAACCGACACCAACCGTCTTATCGCCATGTCCAAAGGCTAGCTCGAGCATTTCCAAATATGCAGCAAATTCCCATGACTTACCATCACTCCTTTTGGCTTCCCTGTAGAACCGGAAGTGTACTGGAGAAAAGCCAGGGTATCTGGGCTTGCTCCCACCACCTGGCAGCTCGAAGCTAAGTGGCTGCCGAGAATATCTGTGGCAATAACTTTCAACCGGGCTAATTCGGGATTCTCCCCAAAGTGACTCCCTATGAGGCTCGACTCTGTCAGGGCTACAGTAGCCCCCGCAGAAGATGCGATCGCCTGCAGTCTGGACGTTTTCTGATTCCGCTTGGGCGGATCTGCTGGCACCGCCACCACCCCGGCATATAAACACCCAAAGAAAGCCGCAATGAACTCCAGTCCTGGTGGGTAAAGGAGTAAGGCGCGTTCCCCGGGTTGACAGAGCGATTGGAGGTAGGATGCAATGGCCCTGGAAGAAGAGTCCAATTCAAAATAAGTCAATATGTCGCTTTCTTTTTCCCCGTCTTGCAGCCATCTATAAGCTGTGCTTTCTGGCTTTATGAGCGCTGTTCTAACTAGCAGTTCTGCTAAATTCTCTTGTTTGCCCATTGCTCTTTCCTCGCCAGTACTCGCCATCTGTCAACTCCTACGGATACTTTGACTATTACTAATCCCCACACTTAAACTTGGCAGCATTCCGGAGCGAGAAATGTTGCAGCGATGTCTCCTGTGTGCCGTATCCCTTGCGGGAGCGATGTCTCCCGGGTCAACGCCTAGCGTCCGAGCGCAGTCCCGTGGAGGCGAGCAGACATCGAAGCAGCCATGTCCCCTGGGACAAGAGCAAGGAGCAGAGACTCGGATTTGACTCCGGCCTTGGAGGGACTTTTTCTGGCCTGAGAGTGACTCATATCGCCCTTGGTAACATTGTTTCAAGTCAAGGCAAAGCTTTGTGCCGCCAGGGCATGAGGAAGTTACTCCAGGGCATGAGGAAGTTACTCCAGGAACTAAATAGTTACTTCAGGAACTGAACAATTACCCCAAGGAATAGCTCAGTCACAAAGCGAAAATAACTCAGTCACAGAGGGGCATGATTGAGTTATTCTATGATAAAATATATCTATCGTTAAGGGGCGATCGCTTTGGCTTCGATGTCTAAAGCCCGCTGGATGTCCCCGGTCCAGCTCGATGTTCACTTTCGCGGCTCACTTGCACGGGGATAGCGTTAATAATGGCATCTAATACTTTACCTACAGGGATAATGTTCATACCCAAATCTGGCAAGGACTGACCTTTTGGTATAATTGCTTTCTTAAATCCCAACTTGGCAGCTTCTTTGAGGCGTAACTCTAGCTGGGAAACCGGTCGCACCTGTCCGCCTAAACCCACTTCCCCAATGATGACCATGCGCGGATCGACAGAGCGATCGCGAAAACTGGCGACCACGGCCACGGCAATTCCCAAATCTGCTGCCGGTTCTTCAACTCCCAACCCGCCAGCAGAAGCTACATAAGTATCTAACTTGGACAGGGGAATGCCTACTCGCTTTTCTAACACTGCCAGAATTTGCAGCAGTCGATTGCTTTCCACCCCAGTCGTTGACCGGCGAGGGGAACCGTAGCTAGTGGGACTCACCAGAGCTTGCAATTCCACGACAATAGGGCGGGTGCCTTCCAAGGCCACAATATTGGCCGTTCCCGAGACTAATTCATCCCGGTTGCCCAGAAATAGCTCCGAGGGATTGGAAATCTCCTTTAATCCCATGGCCACCATTTCAAATACCCCGATTTCGTGGGTAGCACCAAAACGGTTTTTCATCGAGCGCAGCAGCCGGTGGGAGGCAAAGCGATCGCCCTCAAAATAGAGTACCGTATCTACCAGATGTTCCAGCACGCGCGGACCCGCGATCGACCCTTCTTTAGTCACGTGACCGACAATAAATAAGTTAATATTTTCCCGCTTCGCCACCTGCATCAGAGCAGAGGTACATTCCCGTACTTGGGCCACCGAACCGGGAGCTGAAGTCAGGGAGGGAAAATAGATAGTCTGGATACTGTCAATCACCGCCATCTGGGGTTTGAGAGATTCCAGTTCCCTAAGAATTTCCTCCAAGTCAGTTTCTGGCAGTAAGTAGAAATCCGTCTCCGATGTCTCTGGAGTAGTGCTTCTAGCGCTCTCCAGAGACATCGGATGTGCTTCTGGATCGTGTTCTACTGTAGAGTCGTCGGACCCATTCGTCTGGTCGGTCTCCGGTTCTTTTACTCCTACACCTAAGCGTTGACTGCGCAATTTCACCTGCTGACCTGATTCTTCAGCTGAGACATAGAGCACCCGATGGTGGTAAGCTAGTTGGTTAGCTACCTGAAGCAGCAGCGTCGATTTGCCAATTCCTGGCTCTCCCCCAATTAGGACCAGGGATCCCGGCACAATCCCACCCCCTAACACCCGATCGAGTTCTCCATAACCAGAGGACCAGCGAGACACCGTCGTATCCTCGATCTCCGATAGCTTGAAAGCTGCTCTGGGTTGACCATATCTTTTGCTTGACTCCTGGTCCCCTCCCATCTCCCGCCTCCAGGCAGAACCGTTCAAACTTGGTCGAGTCTGGCCAACTGTCGCCGTTAAGCCACCAGCAAGCTCTATCAGGGAATCCCAGCTGCCACAGGATGGACATTTGCCAAACCATTGTGAGGACTCCCCCCCGCATTGGTTACATACATATATGGTTTTCGGCTTTGGCATGGGGTAGTATACAAAAGTTAAATTATCTTAATTTTTTTTTCATACTACAATTTTGGATCCAGAAAGGATGGACTTCTAGAGAGGATCGTAAAGAAACCACGAACTCGTTGCCAGATCGTCAAGATTTCGTTAAAGTACGCCAGAGTTGCTTGGTTAATACTGAATACAAGCATGATGCTCTCGGCTATCACCTTACTACAGAAGGTGCTGATTATTGTTAAGATAAATCAAATTAGTATGATAAATCATTGATAAAGGATTAAGGAGTGTTAAGTCCTTTGGAGATTCACAAAGAAAAAATTCTGGTCGTTGATGACGAAGCGAGTATCCGGCGCATCCTCCAAACACGTTTGTCTATGATTGGCTATGAAGTGGTGACTGCCGCCGATGGCGAAGAAGCTCTAAAAACCTTCCGCAACAGCTTTCCCGACCTAGTAGTGCTGGATGTGATGATGCCAAAGTTAGATGGTTATGGTGTATGTCAGGAGTTACGCGAAGAGTCTGACGTGCCGATCATTATGCTAACGGCTTTGGGAGATGTGGCGGACCGGATCACGGGTCTGGAGTTGGGAGCGGATGATTACGTAGTCAAACCCTTTTCTCCCAAAGAACTGGAAGCCCGCATCCGCTCAGTGTTGCGCCGGGTGGAGAAAACCGAAACCTCAGGAATACCTAGCTCGGGCGTGATCTATGTGAGCAATTTGCGCATAGACACCAATAAGCGACAGGTATATAAGAGAGATGAGCGCATCCGGCTGACAGGGATGGAGTTCTCTCTGTTAGAACTGTTAGTCAGCCGCTCTGGAGAACCATTTTCCCGCTCGGAAATCTTGCAGGAAGTGTGGGGCTACACGCCAGAGCGTCATGTAGATACCCGGGTGGTGGATGTCCACATCTCCCGTCTGCGAGCCAAGTTGGAAGACGATCCGAGTAACCCAGAGTTGATTCTGACAGCCAGAGGCACCGGCTACCTGTTCCAGCGAATTATGGACGGACCCGATATTTGACTTGCCCCTGGTAAAGGCAGTGCACTTATGTCTTACCATAAGGTAGAATTTGTAAGGCTTTTATGACTTGGATAAATGGGCTCAACTCCAGCAAAACCAAGGATAGCAATAGATGCTATGGGTGGGGACCACGCCCCGGACGAGATTGTTGCAGGAGCGCTTCGGGCAACGGAAGAACTCGGCGTTGAGGTGCTGCTGGTGGGAGACCCGCAGCTGATTAGAGACTCAATAGCGCAACATACTCATTCACATCAGCTGGAAATAGTTCCGGCGGACTGTGTGATTACTATGAGCGAAGAGCCTTTGGTAGGTATCAGACGCAAACCTAAAGCTTCCATCAATGTGGCAATAGATTTAGTAAAGCGCCAAGAGGCTCGAGCAGTGGTATCGGCAGGTAATTCGGGTGCAGCAATGGCAGCAGGTCTGTTGCGCTTGGGTCGTCTGCCGGGAATAGACCGGCCAGCGATCGGGGCAGTGTTTCCCACGATCGTGGCCAGTAAACAAGTCCTGATTCTGGATGTGGGGGCGAATGTGGACTGTCGGCCTCAGTTTTTAGAGCAATTTGCCATGATGGGAACGATATACAGCAAGTATGTGCTGGGCATACCAGACCCGAAAGTGGGACTGCTCAATATCGGTGAAGAATCCAGTAAGGGAGACGATCTGGCAGTGCGCACTCACCAGCTACTGCAAGATAATCCGGAAATTCCCTTCATTGGTAATGCTGAGGGTCGAGATGTCCTCTCCGGCCGCTATGATGTGGTAGTTTGTGATGGCTTTGTGGGTAATGTTCTGCTGAAGTTTGCAGAAGCGATCGGTTCGGTGGTGCTGCAAATTCTGCGGGAGGAGTTACCCCAGGGCTGGCGCGGTCAGATGGGTACGGCGCTGTTGAAACCGAACCTGAAGCAGATTAAGCAGCGACTTGACCATGCCGAACATGGCGGTGGCTTGTTGCTGGGAGTGGCCGGAATTTGCATTATCTCTCACGGGAGATCTCAGGCTCCCTCGATATTTAATGCGATTCGCTTGGCTGCTGAGGCGATCGAAAACCGGGTACTCGATCGCATTGTGTCTCAGTATCAAGAAATCTCGCAGCAATCATAAAATTATCCGATATTAAGCGTTAGTGGTCAGTTGTTAGTAGTCAGTTGTTAGTGGTCAGTCGTGTCCAGAGACACCCACCCCTGTCGTGCGCGGGAGCGACACGACAGGGTGGGCGCTTTCGGACACGAGTAGCTGGTGCAGTAGCTGATAGCTAATGGCTGATAGCTAATAGCTGTCAAACAGGATGGTGGTATTCAGTGGAGAAATAAATTGAATCAATTAAGCGTCGGTGTGGCAATTACCGGGAGTGGCTCGGCAACTCCAAAGGTTACTCTTGATAACGAAGGCTTGTCGAAGATAGTGGAAACCTCAGATGAGTGGATAACTTCCCGGACGGGAATTAAAACACGATGTCTGGCATCTCCAACTGAGTCGGTTCCGGATATGGGGGCAGCGGCGGCAAGAGAGGCGATCGCAATGGCCCGAATTACTCCCGCTGAGTTAGATTTAATCATTCTGGCAACTTCTACTGCTGACGATCTGTTTGGTAGTGCTAGTCTGCTGCAAGCTCAGTTGGGTGCATCAAAGGCTGTGGCTTTTGACTTGACAGCTGCTTGCTCTGGGTTTATCTTTGGTCTGGTGACAGGGGCTCAGTTTATCGGTACAGGAACTTACCGGAATATATTGCTAGTGAGTGCAGATATTCTCTCACGCTGGGTAGATTGGTCCGATCGCAGCACTTGCGTCCTCTTTGGGGATGGTGCTGGTGCGGTGGTCATGCAGTCCCATGGGGAGGATCGGCTTTTGGGATTTGAACTCAAGAGTGATGGCAGTCAAAATGAATGTCTCCAACTAGCTTACCAGTCAGAACCAAAGGAACTGATCTCTGGAGTTGCCGTTGCTCGGGGAACCTATCAACCGATTACCATGAACGGCAAGGAAGTCTATCGCTTTGCCGTGCAGCGAGTGCCAGAAGTGCTCTCAAAAGCCCTGTTTAGAGCAAACATGAGGACAGATGAAGTAGACTGGCTACTGCTGCATCAAGCTAATCAGCGCATTCTGGATGCTGTGGCGCAACGGTTGCAGATTCCCGACCATAAGGTGCTCGGCAATTTGGCTAACTACGGTAATACCTCAGCGGCTTCCATTCCTATTGCTTTGGATGAAGCTGTGCGCTCTGGTAGAATTAAATCTGGTGACGTTATTGCTGCTTCGGGTTTTGGTGCCGGGTTAACTTGGGGGGCAGCGGTTTTCCAATGGGGAAGGTGACTGTCAAATTTAACATTGTCTGCCCCAAAGGGGAGATGTAAATACCAGATAATCTCTAATGTTGCGATAGTAATTGGAAGATCGTCACGTTAAAGTAATTTGCGTTAATGGTAAGGTAAATTGATAAAATTAGCTAGGCTTGTTGAGGAAAAAATAGTAATAAGAACTAATGAAAACTGCATGGGTGTTTCCAGGACAAGGTTCCCAAGAAGTATGTATGGGAGTGGACTTAAAAGATCTGCCAGATGCTAAAGCCAAGTTCGAGCAAGCAGAGCAAATTTTAGGTTTGTCGATCCTAGAACTATGTCAAAGTGACGAACAAAAGCTATCTCGCACTCTCTATACTCAGCCTTGCCTTTATGCGATCGAAAGCATCCTGGCTGATTTGATGCGGTCCCGGGGAGATGAACCTGATTTGGTTGCAGGTCACAGTCTGGGAGAATATGTGGCTCTCTATATAGCGGGCGTGTTTGATTTTGTCACGGGATTAAAACTGGTCTGGGAGCGTGCCAAACTGATGGATAGTGCGGTGGGTGGCAAGATGGTGGCTTTAATGGGGTTCTCACGTTCCGAGTTGGAAGCCCTCATCAAACAAACCCCAGATGTAGTTTTAGCCAATGACAATAGTGCGGCTCAAGTGGTGATTTCTGGCACGCCTGCTGCGGTGGAAACTGTGCTAGCCCAGGTGAAGGTAAAACGTGCCGTGCCCTTAAAGGTCTCGGGTGCCTTTCATTCTCCGTTAATGGCACCCGTGGCGACTGAGTTTGAGCAACTTTTAGAGTCTATTTCTTTTGCTGATGCTCGAGTACCGGTACTATCCAACGTGGAACCGGAGCCAGCAACAGCGGCAGATGTTTTGAAACAACGTCTGCAAGAGCAGATAACGGGTTCAGTGCGGTGGCGCGAAATCTGCCTGCAATTACCTCTGTCCGGAATCGAGCGAGTGGTGGAAATTGGACCTGGTAAGGTACTTACTGGTCTCATTAAACGTACTTGTCCGGAATTGCTGTTAGAAAATGTCCGTGGTCTTCGCGATCTGCCAAATTATACTCCGCGCGGTCAGGACTTGCGTTTTTTAAAGTTTTGAGTTATACTCAGAACGATCAGGAACTACGCTTTTCTCAACTCCCATGCGTAAGCCCCCCGCGGTGTCTGGACCGTGCCGAGTCCTTCAGGACAAGAGCACGGGGAAGACGCCGTAGCGAGCAGGCCAGAAACTGGGTTTCTGCGAGGATTTTCGCATCCTCAGGTCGATCGTCAAAGAAACCCGGTTTCTCAACTGGCACCCTCACGCCCCCCGGTCGCGACCAGACCAGAAAAAAGCGCATGTCGTTCGCGTAGGCGTAGCTGTGTGCGCACGATCCGGGCCCCCTCCGCTGCGCGAATCCCGTTCCGGGTATAACCTAACCTTAACCTGCTGAATGTTTCTAGCCCTAAAAATTTAGCATAGAATCAGGCCAGAAATGGGTGCATCGAGAGCATTGTAAATGTATATGTGTGGTTGTAGCGACGGTCTTGATTGTCAAGTAGGTTCTTGCATGATTTATCGCCCAAGTCAAGCTCGCCAGAAAAAAGAGCAGAGCAATCCCTGGCAGTAAAGAACTCGATCAACCAGCTAAATTACTGCCCAAACAGCAAAACGACGGTTAGGATTTCTTAACTGAGAGCCCCTTGACTTGACCTGTTCTGCCAAGACCGATTTTGACGAACCATCGCGTCATAAATGACTAATATTTTCCGCACGCGGTGAAAGCTTGCTTTTTGGACTTCCCTTTCTCTACGAGACGTTCGTAAAAAGCTTATGTTTTCCCGATTGTGACGCATAGCTACGACGGCTCCCATATAAAGAACTGCCCTCACCGCTGCACGACCTCCCTGAATTCTTCGCTTTCCTTGGTATTTCTGTAATCTCATTGGCGATCGTCCTCTTCAGCCTTTGATAAGTCTCCTTTTCGGCCACATAACAATTCCCATAAATCAACCACAGCAATTTTAATTGCTTCTTTTCCACACAGCCTATTGTATAGATTATATCTTTTTATGTCCAATCTTCACCACAATACTTCGTTATCGTGGGATTATCTGGCAATAGCTTTGATTTTGGATAAGAACTATTTAAGGCAATTTTCGTTCTGAGTGACTCGATTTTCTTAATCTCTACTGCATCTCCCTTTTTCAAGATTATATCTGGCGGGTTATTCGGATTGCCTTGATAGTCAAACACCTCACTATATGCTTCTACCCGCTTTTGCTCATTTTCCTCATTGATGGTATCGGCAAAAGCATCCTTAGTGCTGAGGGTACTTTGGCACCATCTTTTGACATGATGGTGCCTAGGCGCGGTTTGGCGCCTAGTTCACCTGCCTAGTTGCTTTGGGCAACTAGGCACTGATAGAATCGAAGCCTCGCGCTTGAGTTCTACAGCCCGATGCTTATGGCATGAGACTGACAGCCTGTTTACCATATCTTTACCAGTATGCCTAAAAACCGCGAGCCTGTCAAGAGTTTAATTCTTTATCACCTGTTCAAGTGGTCAGTGGTCAGCCCCATGCTGCATACCTACTTTCAGGGACGCATCTACGGTGCCCTTAATGTCCCCCTCTCAGGAGCGTTGGTGGTAGTCAGCAATCATGGCAGCTACTTTGACCCGCCCATTCTCTCTAATTGCCTCAACCGACCAGTAGCTTTCATGGCCAAGGAAGAACTGTTCCGCATCCCCGTCTTGAAGCAAGGCATTCAACTGTACGGCGCTTACCCTGTCGATCGGACCTCGGCGGACCGGCGTGCCATTCGTTCGGCCTTGTCCTTTCTGGAGAATGGCTGGGCCACTGGCATCTTTCTGTCCGGCACCCGCACCGCGTCTGGGCGCATTACATCACCCAAGCTGGGGGCGGCCTTAATTGCAGCTAAGGCTCAGGCCCCGCTACTGCCGGTTTGTTTGTGGGGAACTCACAGGATTTTCTCAACGGGTTCCTCTGTACCCCGACCTGTGCCAGTGACGGTGCGGATCGGTCAGCCGATCGCTCCCCCTCCTGGAAAGGACCGGTCCGAATTAGCTGCTGTAACGGCAAAATGCGTGGCTGCTATTCATGCCCTGCACGACTTGGGGCGTTAGAATGAGCGGAATTGAACTGTCCAGAAGATGTGATGCCAGATTTAAGAGCGAAATTAGCCGAAAATTTAGATGAGGCGGAGTGGGAATGGCTCAAACCTCACTTGGCCCGGGATGTAGTGGTAGTTGTCGTTCCACCGTTAGATTTGCTGGAGGTGGGAGAGGCCATAGCAGGAGATCGGGTCTCATCAGTGTCTCATTGGATTAGCGAACAGCTGCTTGCCAAACCCACAGCCGCCCAGATAGCTAATTGGAGCGGACTGAAGCGGTTTCGGGCCTTGATCGTCGAACCTTACGTTCTAGTCCAAGAATTGTCCTCATAGTTTTGTTCTACGGATTGCAGACTAAAATCGGTTTAGCGCCGCTAACGGGCCCCCGAATGACCAGTAGCGAGCCAAAGCATGGCTCTGACACCATCTCGCACAGCCTTTTCGATTGGGAAACACCACGATTGCGCGTAGCGTGCGCGCAGCGCGATCGCAAAAGAATTTTGTTGTCCTGCTCTGATTAGACGCCATATCTGTCCAGTTGTATCCATCTTGCCTGTTTTGGGGGAGCCCAACCAGCGCTAACCCTTATTGCTCGCAGCTTGCGATCGCCTTGCAGCTTGCGATAACCTTTGACGGACGTTAGCTTTTGTAACGGGGCTGATGGGATTTGAACCCATGACCTAGCGCTTAGGAGGCGCTCGCTCTATCCAACTGAGCCACAGCCCCACATACTCAAGTCTAGCAAGATTTCTCCGATCGGTCCGCGGACGGCCCGAAAAATCGGACAAGTTCTTGTCAAATACAATTACTCAGACAACCAAGCTTCGTCCCAAGGACCGCCGCCTACTTCTAAGCCACATAGAGAACTAGAGGCCAAAAGGCTCTCTCTTGACTGGAAACCTTGTCTGTGACGCAGTTGCAGCGTCACCTGACCTAGCATGGTATCCCGACAGGCGAAGACTAAGCCTTTTGCCGTGGGCGCGCGCAAAGCAGTAGGGGGGTCTGTAGTTCCCATTAATTCCATCTCATATTGCGCGTTCCTGGCTTGCATGCGCCAACTGCCCCTACGGCTCGGGCTTTAGCTGACTTATTCATAAAACTGGCCCCGGTAA
Organism: Hormoscilla sp. SP12CHS1; assembly: GCA_014324065.1. Lineage (GTDB taxonomy): Bacteria > Cyanobacteriota > Cyanobacteriia > Cyanobacteriales > Desertifilaceae > Hormoscilla. The sequence goes on from JACOMV010000087.1 coordinate 10,789, forward strand.
TGAACTCCTACCATCCCTACGGACTCCATCCACCATAATACACCCCCCCGCCTACCCCCACCTGCTGTTAAGGTGAGGTCCGGTTCCCCTTCACTGTTGCAGTTGAGCCAAAACCATTTTTGGGGAAAGGCCCGTCCCCCGCGCTACCCTTGGTTTCTCTTCATGGTTATCGATCGCGCCACATCTGCACAAAAGAAGCAATCTGGATTGGTCAAGCAGTCTGTATCGGTTTGGTGCCACACGGACATGGCTGCGCCACAGGCTCCTGGCCCCCCCCGCTGCGAGCGATCGGGAAATTGATAAATCCAATCCCAACCCGAATCTATGTTCAAAAAGCCGTTGAGCATTCCTTGTATTACCCCCACTCCCGTACTAACACAAATGCTATTTAACCAGAAAACTGCGGGATCTTCAACCCCTTCTATATAACCTGCTTGGGTGGCAAGGCGTTCGATTTCCTCGGGAGCAGTTTCTAGGGCGGATCTCTGTAAATTGATGATGTTCCCGCACATCAAGCACCAACCTCCTCCCAGTGGAGGTACGGTTACTCGGCAATACATGCGGGGCCTGCGATTACTTTTGATGTCGTGTGACGTTCCCAAGCTTACCAGAGGTCTCATGTATTTGAAGGCTAATTCTTGCGCTACTTGTCGCGAATGGCGATCGCGCGGTCGCTACAACTATTAAATCGGATGCCGCTATTTCATTGTCGGCTTTTTTTTGTTCGATCGCACTGGGGATTGCTCTCACCCAGGAACCGGTTGGGTAAATCTGCTGCTTGACGTATTCTACCTTATACATCTGCTGCTCTACCATCTCTGGCGTCGCCCCCTGCATCCGATTTAAGTTTACTGTCTCTAGGCGATCGCTGTCTATCAAAATCCATTTCTGCACTCCTAAACGCCCCAACATCTCGGCCAAAATTCTGCCTCTGCCTCCACAACCTATCAAGATTACAGTCATCTCCCCCAGTTGTGCTTGAAATTTTTTGCCAAACACTGCTTGGCGGTTAAACATCTGTGCAGTTTCGTCTCCTTTTGCTTCTGGTTTGGCTATCTCAAACCAGTCGGAATAAAAATAAACATGCTTAAATGATGTTCCTTGTTGATTCCAGATCCGGAAGTTGGGCTGACGCAAGGATTCTTCAAAGATTCCCGAGATTAAACGGGGTTTTCCTTTGATTGCTGATCTTAGGAATTGCGCGTATTCCGACTCGTGTCGATCGTCTCGTCTATGCAGGAAAAGTTAGGAGTATGGTTTCCCGGATGAGTGTGAATGTGGACTACATCTAACCCTTTTTAAGCGTAGGTATTCAACAAGTACAGATTAAAGGGTTGTTTGAGGACGATGCCACTGGCAAATTGGTGTTCGTAACAGTCTGCTGTCGGTACTATCCATGCTGCTGGCAAATATCTTACTTCCCGTTTGGATATTTTGTGCCGCTTGCAAAATAAAAATCCGATTACTTCTTCATTGCTGGTTCGCGCTTTTAACATCATTTCTCAGAAATGCTGCCACATCAGGGGTGGCACGTGTAAGGAAATTTTACTGCTTTTAGGTTGATTGTTCATGTTTCTGTGCTGTTGTGATTGCCTGGGCTGTTCGTAGTAATCACTAAAGTGATTGCCTGGGCCGTTCGTAGTACAGCTTGTTCAGGAAACAAGTAGAACATTTTTGTGCTAAACTAGAGCTATACTCAATGCAGACCCAATTCAGC
>JACOMV010000088.1 GCA_014324065.1 Hormoscilla sp. SP12CHS1
ATTGTATACTTGACTTACGCCTTGAGTCTTTGCCTTCTATTTCTAAACAAAAGGTGAAAAGAGCAACCATTTTAGAAGAGGGGGATGTGATCGTGGCTGATGCTTCAGAAGATTACGAAGGAATCGGCAAGAGTGTTGAAGTTATCAAGATTAGTGATCGTCATGTAGTCGCTGGTCTTCATACATTTCTATTGCGAGATAAAAATCAAGTTTTCACTGATGGATATCGAGGCTATTTACACAGGATTGAATCGGTCAAACAATCAATCGATCGGATGGCTACAGGATTAAAAGTATATGGAATATCTAAGCAGAATCTCAAAAATATTTTACTACCTGTTCCTGGCAAAAAAGAACAAAGCGCGATCACATCTATCCTGTCGGACATGGATGCCGAAATAGCGGCCTTAGAAAAGCGCCGCGCCAAAACCCAAGCCATGAAGCAAGGCATGATGCAGGAACTCTTAACCGGAAAAACCCGACTCATCGTTCCCAACAATCCTTAAACCGCAAATCGCCATCTAAAACAATCAGGAGAAAATACCATGACGTCGGACAAAGCGAATTCGCTACTCACAAGAGCCTCTGGTTTGCGTTCCCAGAGGTCGCCAGGGAATGAGCAAAAAACCCCTATTTCGATAGGAAAAGCCCTGTTTCTCGTATAAACAGGGCTGATTTAATCAGCAAATATCAAACCCGATTTTTCGGACCGTCCGCAGGCCGATCGCCTGCCATACCCGTGCGCAATAAAATATTTAATGCGCCAGACAACCGGTTATAAAAAGAGTCTCCAATGCCCGATCTTAGCCAGCACCAGCAATATACCGGCAATTTGCAGTTAGGATATGAAAAAGGTAACAGCCCCGGCGGAATGCGATTTTTCGGACCGTCCGCGGGCCGATCGCCAATGTGATTTCGGGACAGGGCATCATTATCGGCTATGATGAGGAAGGAGACAAACAGGCTGCTTTGTGCCCCGGCGCAAGGCTCTCTCGTTCCCAGGCAGAGCCGTGGGAACGAGAGGTGGTCGTCGGAGGGCAGATGAGAGATTGAGGTGCATTCCGGAGAGGAAAGGAGACAGGAGGTGAAGAATGGAGGTCAGCCACGTGGTTCAAGCATCATTATCAACATTAACAGAAAGCTTTGTTAGCACAGCCAAAGGCGAGTCATTGCGATCGATGCTGATGCGCCTAGCTCAAGAGATCATAGCAGGAAAGCGGCTAGACAGAGACGAAGCCATCGCCCTGACAGAGATAGCAGGAGAAGAAAACATCTTAGAGCTGTGTGCAGCAGCCGACATCGTGAAGCAAGCATGCTGCGGGAATAAGGTAGACTTGTGCAGCATCGTGAACGTAAAATCAGGGAATTGCTCCGAGAACTGTAGCTTCTGCGCCCAGTCAGCCCATCATCCCGGAGAGGGTTCGCCCATATACGGACTCAAACCCACCGCAGAAATAGTCGCCCAAGCATTAGCAGCAGCAGCAGCCGGTGCCAAGAGATTTTGTCTAGTAAGTCAAGGACGGGGACCAAAATATAATAGCCCCAAATCAGGAGAATTCGATCGCATACTGGATGCCGTGGGGCAGATAATGGCCCAAACAGATATTAAACCCTGCTGCGCCCTGGGAGAAGTGACAGAAGAGCAGGCCCAAGCATTAGCAGCAGCAGGGGTGACCCGCTATAACCATAATTTAGAGTCATCCGAGAACTTTTTCGAGAACGTCGCCACCAGTCACAGTTGGCGCGATCGGGTAGAAACAATCAAGCAGGTGAAAGCAGCAGGGATGCAAGCCTGCACGGGGGGGATAATAGGCATGGGAGAAAGCTGGTCAGACCGGGTGGAAATGGCCTTAGCCTTGCGAGAATTAGAAGTAGAATCAGTACCCCTGAACCTGCTGAATGCCCGACCCGGAACTCCCATGGGCGATCGGCCCCGGATGGACCCCTATGAGGCCCTCAAGGCGATCGCCATCTTCCGACTGATCCTACCCGAGCAGATCATCCGCTATGCTGGAGGACGAGAAGCGGTAATGGGCGAACTCCAGGCATTAGGATTAAAAGCAGGCATCAACGCCATGTTAATCGGTCACTACCTGACCACCCTAGGTCAACTTCCCGAACGGGACCGCGCCATGCTGGAATCATTAGGACTCCAAGGCGGGGAAGCCCCCATTCCAGGGCAGTATAAAGTATAAAGTCAGCAGCTTATGTAGGGTAGAATGTCACGCTCGTTAAGTCGAAGAATACTCAGATCTGTCATTGCGAGGGGGGTTCGAAGGAGTTAACTTGTGTTGTAGTCTGATTAACCCCCCCGTAGCGCTACGGGGGGTCTACCGGTGTTGCTCCCACAAAGTCGGTTTGGGTTCCCCCTCTCGCTTCGGACACCTTAATGACATTCTATTACGCTTTAACCTTCATCATTCACCATTGACCATTAGTGATTGCTCCCACAGAAATACTTTGGGCCTTTATAGGCTTAATCCTAACGATCAGCGGCACCTTTATAGAAGCATCGATCGCGACTCCGACCTGGAGTTGGAGTCAGCATGGCATAGCAATTCGGTCCCTAGAAGTATCCTATCAGGTAGGAGCAGTGCTGCTAGTGAGCTGTGTAGGAGGGAAAAATGCCGGAGCCTTATCGCAAATAGCCTATTTAACATTAGGGTTAACGTGGCTACCAGTATTTTCACAGGGAGGAGGCTTCAGCTATTTCCAGCAGCCTAGCTTTGGCTACTTAGTGGGATTCATTCCCGGGGCCTGGGTATGTGGGTTCCTAGCATTTAAGGGACGACCGCGACTAGAGACACTAGCATTTAGTTGTGTTTGTAGCCTAGCCTGCATACATCTAGCTGGCCTCAGCTATCTAGCGGTGACGAACCTGTTTAACTGGGCACCGGGAGGGACAATACCCCTAATGGATGCTACTCTCAAATATTCAGTCTATCATCTGAAAGGGCAGTTAGCAGTAGCCTGTGCAGCAACGGTTCTGGCTTTTGTCCTGCGGAAAATATTGCTCTATTGAAAGTTGTCAGTTGGGAATTGGGAATTGGGAATTTATCAGTTGTTAAATGAGAATTAAGAACCGCTTTTTCTGGGCGATCGCCCTCGGGAGTCTAATTTTAGACCATCTAACCAAATTTTGGGTAGTAGGAAACTTCGCCCTGAGAGAAAGTTGGCCAGTATGGTCGGGGGTGTTTCACCTCACCTATGTCAGAAATACTGGTGCCGCCTTTAGCCTATTTAGCTATAACGGCTGGTGGTTGCGCTGGCTGTCCTTGGGGGTAAGCTTAGGCTTAATGGCACTGGCCTGGTACGGACCCAAGATGAACCGTTGGGAACAATCAGGCTATGGTTTCATCTTAGGTGGTGCCCTAGGAAATGGCATCGATCGCTTTGTTGCCGGTTACGTCGTAGATTTTCTAGATTTTCGACTGATTCGATTCCCCGTGTTCAATTTAGCAGATGTGTTCATTAATATGGGTATTATTTGTCTATGTATTGCAATATTTAGCAATACAGGCCCTGACTCTCCGGGTTAGACACGGAAAATGATAGTCTGAAAAATTACCTGGCAGCTAACAGTGAGGCTACGATGCCTTCCGGACGGCGAAAACCCGGAAGGCATCGCAAAGTAATTAGATTACAGAATATAATGTATGTCAATAAAAAAACTAAGATTATAGTCGGCTGCCAATATAGCATTTCTCAGATAGATGCGATCTGATATTAGATAGATGAGGAAGGGTGAATTGCAGATATCATAAGGGTTTCAGCGATCTGAGAACGCACGGGCTCCAGAGAAATGCTATAAAACGATCTCCGAAACTATCATTGTCAGCAAAGGGAAATGCCATTGATGTTAAATAGTTGTGCAAAATGATTTTTATATTTGTGGCCTAGGCGAACACGGCTGCGCCTGCGCGAAAAATCTAGCAGGTAAATATATCTGAAACCCTTACCCCATAAGAATTTCAGCGAGTTGATCGAAAATTGACGGCTGGAAAAAATATCAAAATTATTTTGCCTATGTACTGTCGCCGCCAAGGGTAAGTAAAGCCTATGAGTTCACCGCAAAATCCAAACCGCCTCGTGACAATCTTGGGATACATTACCCAAGCAGCACAGACGATGCCAGCTAAGGTGGTAAATTTTTCCCAACTGGCCCTCAAGCAAAAGGCGAGGGTGCCGAAACTGCTAGTACAGGAGGCGGATGGTTCCAAACCAAAAGTATATCCCCTACTGGGCGATCGCTTCTTGCTGGGAAGGAGTTCGAGCAGTTGCGACATAGTAGTGCGAAACATGAATGTCAGCAAAATTCATCTGTCTTTGTCGCGGGACTCCAAGCAGGGCACCCCTTTTACAATCAAAGACGAAAGATCTACCAATGGCATCTATCGGGGTAAGCGGCGAATTAGCCAGCAGAAGCTGCGCCATGGCGACCAGTTTACTCTCGCACCACCAGAACTAAAGGATGCCGTCACAATTAAGTATCTGGATCCAGCACCCTGGTATATTCGGGGGGCGATTTACACCGGTTACGGGATAGGGGGAGTCACAGCAATAGTGGTAGCGTTAATTCTCAACGAGTGGCGGAAATTCGACGTTAACCCGCTACCAATCTCGGTGCAAGGACCGGTAATAGTCTATGCTCGGGACGGACAGACTCCCCTAGTACCGCCTCGGAATGACGCTCACAGAGAATTGCAGGAATTATCAGACTTTTCTCCCTACCTGCCAAAAGCGGTAGTAGCATCAGAGGATTCGCGCTACTACTGGCACCCCGGAGTCGATCTGCTCGGGATTATCCGGGCCATAATAGTCAATTGGCGTGGGGGTGAAATCCGGGAAGGAGCGAGCACAGTGACGCAACAGTTAGCTCGCAGCTTGTTTAGAGACTATGTCGGCACGGAAGACAGCGCGGCCCGCAAGATTCGCGAAGCCCTAGTGGCCCTGAAGCTAGAATTCGTTTACTCGAAAAAGTATTTGATGCTGGCTTATTTGAACCGGGTATACATGGGCAGTGGCAACTATGGATTTGAAGATGCGGCCCAATTCTACTTCGACAAGTCAGGGGCAGATTTAACTTTGTCAGAAGCAGCGACCTTGGTGGGAATTTTGCCAGCACCCAATAGTTATAATCCAGTTAGAAATGAAGAGTTAGCTCGCAGCCAGCGGAATGGGGTGATCGAGCGGATGCTGGATTTGGGGATGATTACCACCGAAGAGGCCAGTCGGGCCAGGCGATCGATAATAGAACTGAGCCCGAAAGCCAAATTGGAGTTTCAGTCCACGACCGCGCCTTATTTTTACGATTACGTGTTCAGCGAACTGGAGGATTTGTTAGGCAACGAGGTAGCCAGAGAAGGGAACTTTATCATCGAAACAGGTCTGCACTCAGAGATGCAAGCCCAGTCGGAAGTAACCCTGCGGAACACGATGAACAATCAGGGGAGATATCTGGGATTTGACCAAGGAGCAGTCGTTACCCTTGACGCTAGAACAGGCGAAATCATGGCGATGAACGGCGGAGGAGATTACACGAAAAGTCAGTTCAATCGCGCAACCCAAGCTCTGCGACAGCCAGGTTCTACTTTCAAAATATTTACTTATGCAGCGGCGATCGCCCAAGGAATTTCCCCCAAAAAGACCTATTCCTGCGCCCCCTTACCCTGGGGAGGAGTAAGTTATAGTGCCTGCGAACGGACTTCGGGCTATGTAGACATGTACGCGGGAATGGCGCTTTCAGAAAATGCGATCGCCCTGCGCGTGGCCCAAAATGTAGGTCTAGACAAGGTGGTGGAAATGGCAAGACGACTGGGAGTGCGATCGGAACTGAAAGCCTTACCCGGTCTAGTATTAGGTCAAAGTGAAGTCAAGCTGTTGGAGATGGCGGGGGCTTATGCAGTCTTAGCAAATAGGGGTATCCGCAATCGTCCCCACGCAATTAGAAAGATTCTCGATAGTAGTGATTGTAGCGATCCTAACAATCTGCGCACTTGCCGGGTAATTTATGAATACAACACCCGCGACCCAGAGGCAAACCAGAAGGTGATAGATCCAAAGATTGCCTATACCATGACCAAGATGCTCCAGGGAGTCGTGCAAGAGGGAACTGGTAGCGCCGCTTATATCGGACTGGGAGAAGAAGCTGGGAAAACCGGCACCACGAATGATGGTGTGGATTTGTGGTTTATTGGTTACCTATCCAACCGGCGGATTGTGACTGGCGTCTGGCTAGGCAACGATAACAACTCTGCCACCAAAGGTAGTAGCTGGATCTCGGCCCAACTCTGGGGCCAATATATGCGTAAATTATTCCCCCCACCAAAAAAACCTGCTGCTTCCTCACCTCCATCGGTAGAGTAGAATGGGCACAGATCCTGTAGTCCCAGGGACTGGGCATCATCTAGCCCGGGTACCGAACTCGAAAGCACTGGCGATAAGTGTAATAAAAGTTCATATAGTTGGGGCAGTCAAAGCAGGATGGCTTGGCTATCATAAGAAAATAGCTGTGGGATAGTCTAGCGCAACAGAGATTCGGCTAGGATACCCGGATAACCGACAATCTCTGTAGACTTCCGCAATTGTGGTTCGGCAACAAGTAGAATTGCTAGTAAGAGTAAAACGCAGGTTCCCATGGGACCGGATCTAGCGCCTGGCGCACTACGTAAACGAGAATCAGTTTGGAGAGAAACGTGACGATTTACATTGGGAACTTGTCCTTTGAGGCGGAAGAAGACGACTTACGGAATATATTTGACGAATACGGGAAGGTAAGCCGCATTAGCATGCCGAAGGACCGGGAGACGGGAAAGAAGCGAGGTTTTGCCTTTGTGGAAATGGATTCAGACGAGGAAGAAGAAAAGGCGATCGAGACACTAGATGGGGCAGAATGGATGGGTCGCATCATTAAAGTTAATAAAGCCAAGCCCCGGGAGAACCGCAGATCGGGTGATGGTGGCTTTCCCAGAGAGAGCGCGCGCTACTAAGGCCATTTATGTGAAAAAATATACCACTCAATCCCCTCTAACCCACCTCTGGCGTCGGGGGGGATTAGGGTATTTATTTTTTGAGAAATCACCTAAGGGAATGGCTGCGCTCCCGTGAGGGATACGGACCAAGGACAGCTATATCACCGTTAAAGGCGAATAGCTAAGAGCAAAAACCAATTAGCCGCGTTCCCACTGGCGACCCGATGCGCGACAAGGGGTACGGCGAGTAGCGCGACCGCCCGACTTGTGCATCGCCTGGGAACGCAATTAGTCGAGAAAACGACTGGTCATCTTCATAGCGTCAGCAATATCAACATCACCATCCCCATCGGCATCCAAAAAGCTGCTCAGTACAGAATTGCCGCCTTCAGGATTATCAGTTTCGCTGCCAGTTTGCAGCAGATTCAGGACCAAAGGGAGGACAGCCGGTAGCAGAGATTGAATGGTGTCCTCTGGCAGTCCGGTCTTTTGAGATGCAACTTCTACGATCTGTTGCACTTGAGGTAAGGTAAAAAGTGCCCGAACTGCTAGGGGGTTGGGTAAAGTGCCGCTAAATTGATTGACAAGAGACTGCCGCTGGTTGTCACCTTCAGAATCTCGTTTTTCTTTTAAGGAAGAGCGGGTAAAGCTGCTGACAATTGAGATCAGAGATTGCATTTGGTCAAAACTGGCACCAGAGTTGCCAGAGAGCATCTGTGCCGCGCCGAAAATACCACCCAGCTGACTAGGACTAGCTTGCTTAGTAGGGCTGCCCCCAGCCTGCTCGCCCATAATACTGTCGAAAAGTCCCATAATTTTTACCTCCTGTTGCGGTTGAATCTTTGTTAATTGGGGTGGTGTCACACTGGTAGTGGGACCGATGAGCAATCATTACTCAATCGGGAATTACTTCCCCACAATAGCGAGTAGAAGAAAATTATACAGTTGAATAGTGAGCGATCGTCACTTCTTATTAATGAAAATATAGGGAGTAAACTAAAACAGCACTCGAGATCGTGGCCGAGATCCTGTGGGCTGTAACCGGACGGGAGCGGTTGTAGCTAAAATATATCATAGATCCCCCCTAACCCCCCTTATTAAGGGGGGGACCGCTTCCCTCTCACGCCCGCTGATAGCTGCGCACTGCAATCATGAAATTGTCTCGCCTGTTGACGCTGATTATCGGTCTGACCGTAATCTTAGGGCTAATGCTGTGGACGATCGATACCCTGCGTTGGTTCTACTGGCAGATTTCTTATTCATCTCCCATGCTGGGTACTATTGTGCTGCTGTTGCTGATCCTGCTGCTAGGACTGGTAATCGCAGCTTTTGTCTATTACGTGCTGCTGTTTGGGGGTGCTGGCAGCAAAAAGGGCCGGCGCTATGTGAAGCCGAAGGCGCCTCAAGCTAAGAATGAGGCAGCTTCCGAAACACTCCGGGCCGTGCGCAAACAGGCCGAGCAAATTCAGGATGAAGTGGCCCGACAGGCTTTAATCGAGCGATCGCGCCAGATAGAAGGTAGCCTGCAAGCAGGGGTGTTGCGGGTGGTGGTGTTTGGCACCGGTTCAGCGGGGAAGTCTTCGGTGGTGAACGCGCTGCTGGGCCGGATGGTGGGGAAGGTGTCCGCACCCATGGGAACTACGGAAGCGGGAGAAACCTACAGTCTCCAGCTCCAGGGGTTGGACCGGCAAATTTTGATTACCGATACCCCAGGGATTTGCGAAGCAGGTGTGGCGGGAACTGAACGGGAACAACAGGCCCGAGAGTTGGCGACGGTAGCAGATTTACTGCTGTTCGTGGTGGATAATGACCTGCGCCAGTCGGAATACGAACCCTTGCGGATTTTGGCACGGATTGGCAAGCGATCGCTCCTGGTGCTGAACAAAACGGACCTGTATCCCCCGGAGGAAATAGAAGCGATACTGGGGCGTCTGCGGGAGCGGGTGCAGGGGTTGATTCCCAGTAATGATGTGGTGGCCTGTGCTGCTAATCCCCCAGAGATGGTACTGGACAGCGGCAGTGTATTTCAGCGGGAACCGGACGTGATGCCTTTAATCCGCCAGCTAGCGGCGGTGCTGCGAGCGGAAGGAGAAAATTTGGTCGCGGACAATATTTTACTGCAAAGCAGCGCCTTGTCAGAGGAAGCCCGGCGGATCGTAGACGCCCAGCGCAAGCGTCAGGCGGACAAAATTGTCGATCAGTTTCAGTGGATAGGTGGTGGCGCGATCGCGGTGACGCCCTTGCCAGTGATAGATTTATTGGCAACTGCGGCGGTGAACGCTCAGATGGTAGTAGAAATCGGCAAAATCTACGGCTGCGAGCTGAATATGGAACGGGGACGAGAACTGGCCTTGTCTCTGGCGAAAACTCTGGCCAGTTTGGGCATTGTCGAGGGAGCATTAAAGTTGGTGACTGCGGCATTACAATTGAATGTGGCCACTTTTGCGATTGGGAAAGCGATTCAGGGGGTGACAGCGGCTTATCTGACCCGGATTGCTGGTAAGAGTTTTATAGAATATTTTCGTCACGACCAAGATTGGGGTGATGGGGGGATAACTGAGGTGGTGCAGCAGCAGTTTCAGCTCAACCGCCGGGATGAGTTTGTCAAGGTCTTTATTCAAGATGCGATCGCGCGAGTGGTCCAACCTTTGAGCGATCGATTCGATTTCGTAGAAGAGGAAAAGGAACAGTCTGAACCGGCGTCAACTGCACCCATAAGCAAGTTTGAGCCCCTGGATGATTGGTCCGAACCGCCACAGATCCAGGATGATTGGTAGGGGTTCGTAGTAAGACACACTTTACGGCTTCAGGGGTTCGTAGTAAGACACACTTTACGGCTTCAGGGGTTCGTAGTAAGACACACTTTACGGCTTCCCAGGCGCGAAAGCGCCTAGCAGCCGGAGAGGGCGAGGACGTTTCGACCTACTTCAGAAAAATCGGAGTTCGACCTTCGGAGTTAGGGCTCTTCAGACGCAATTATGAGGGTTTGAGGCATTTTGTTGCTGACGAGAATATCAGGGTTTGAGTAGCTGTCGAACTCACGTGGCGAGGAGGTTCTATAATCTGTTAAAATGATTAAATCTGAGATGATGAGAAGTTTGTTGTTTTTTCATCAATCAGGAGTAAACAATCAATCCTACTATTTGCAGGAGGGATAAAAGTATGCTTCATGGTACCACCCTAAAACAGACAGGAACAGGATGGGAATTTGCCAGTGAAGAGGCTTTAGAGAATTTCCTCGAGGAGAATTTACAGGAATTGCTGGGATTAACTTTTCTCAAGCGCCAACATAATGTGAAGAATCAATTGCATTCTAGCTGTGGGTAAGAATAGACAGTTATTGGTGCTAGAGTTAAAAAATACTGAAGACAGATATAGTGCAACAACTGACTCGTTATTATGATGCCTTGCTGGAAGAGAAACCTTTTCAAGAGCAGGTGGACTATGATCGCGTTTTCGAGTTGGTGGAGATCGCTACTAGTTTTCATCGAGACAACTTAATCGACCATGCTCTCAATTTTAAATTAATCCAGTTTTATATCATCAAGAAAGGGGATATTTTTTATTTGGAATTAAACTTTGTAAAGGAGAGTAAAACAGTTCAAGTAGAAATATCATATCAAGAGATAGATTTTAGTCTTCTGTCTGAGAATATAACAGAACCGCCAAGATTATTGTTGGATTGGTTGGGTGCATGTAATCGTGACGAGCAAGAAGGACTGATCGAGATTAGACAACAGATTCTTACTTTTCATAGCCCCATGCAATAAATGATTGAATCTAAATCTAAAAGCATATGGAACTGGCAAAACAAAACGCTGAATTTTGTTTTGATAAGAAGTTAGGAAAACCAGTTTTATTTCTCTGGTTGCCTCTATGGAGGTTTAGAGAGAAAGAAGCAATAGGTAGAACAAAAGTTTGGACAGATGGCAATACTGTTTCCTACTTAGGTCATGTTAAGGAGGGGATTGGTAAAATTAAACTAATGTCTGAATGGGAGAGTATGCCAGTAAACGCTCGACCAATAAATTATCTTTCATCAACTAGGGATTGAAAATTACATGAGCATGAGGCGAAATTAACAAAATCATGAGTGCGATCGCCTTATGTAGGATGGGTTCAAGAATGTGCAGAAACCCAACCATAAGCTAGTATTGTCTGTTAAGCTTTCAGCAGTGGTTGTCATTAATTTGATTCTGACAGGAATGCACGCCAGCTATCTTCTGATAGAGGTTCGATCGCGGTGAGGGAGAGATTTTCCGTGACATGATTAGTTGCTTTCATTCCTACCAATGCGGTTAGCAAACCTGGTGTACTGCGCGTAAATTGCAGTGCTTTCATACCGTCCGTGAAATTGCTCTCATTCAAGGCAGAAACCATTGCTGCCGGTATTTTGATCGAGTTCCTTGCTTGCCCGATCGCGGCGCTGGCGATCGGGGCAATATCCAAGCGCCGGGCCGCTTCGATGGCAGGTACGAGGGTATTATCGACAGATTGAGTTGCTTTTACCAAAGCTTCTGGCATAGTGGGGTTTAAGGGCAACTGGATGAATTTAAAGCTATCCCCCGACCCACCTGCTGCTTGCCGTGCTAAACTTTTAGCATGGGCGAGGTCGATGTGGTTGATTTTTGTTGGCCCTTGGCGGAATGCATTCCATGTTGCTAAACCGTAGGCGTCGATCTTGCCACTCTTCACCGCTGCTTCCATCACTGTAAATGCTTGATACAGGCGATGGTAAAATTTCTCTGGGGATACTTTTGATAGCTGGGTTTCGGGATTGTGGATGTAATATATATCTATGGTGTCAAGGCCCAGATTTTCTAAGCTGCGATCGAGTTGGTCTTGCAGATATTCTGGATGCATGCAGTGACATCCCGCTACTATCTCACTCTCGGGGATGGTAAACTTGCTATTATTGATGTATTCCTGCTCAAACCACCCGCTCGGGTCTGGATGAGGAATGAAACCACCTTTAGAGCAGATAATCAGTTCTTCTCGGGATATATCCAATTCTGCGATTAGACGGGATAATGCTGATTTGACACTCCGTTCGCCATGCATGTAGCGATAATTAATGGCAGTATCAATTACGTTGATGCCCTGCTGTACTGCCGATACTATAGCATTAGTGACTGCGGCATCTGTTTGAGCATCCGGTTTCCCCAGATAGGTGCCGATGCCAATGGAACTGAAAACTAAACCCTTTTCGGACCGGAAATGGTTAGGGGCGCAGCGGTGGCGACTTTGGTATTTCTGAGTTTCTTGGGCTGTTGCTTGACCTGAAATTGTCATCGGAGATCTTCTTTGTGTGATGTTGTTCTTTCTATCATATCATACCCTCACCCTTTAGGGTGGGGCTACACAAACAAAGCCCGCCTGCGCGGGCTATATAATCTCGTTCCGACCCAGTCTCTGGCTGGGAACGAGGGCAAACGAGGGCAAACGCTTCTATTACAGCTTGTTCAGGAAACAAGTAGAACATTTTTGTGCTAAACTAGAGCTATACTCAATGCAGACCCAATTCAGC
>JACOMV010000089.1 GCA_014324065.1 Hormoscilla sp. SP12CHS1
CCCACCTTGTTATTACTGGATATCTAAATACTCCATACCCTATTAATCGACTTCTGTCAAAAAAATGATTGATGACACGACCTAGTAATTTCTTGGGGGCCATCTATCTCGCTGCTACAGTTATCTGGCTTAATTGATGACACGCCCTAATTTTTCCAGCATTAACTTAGACCGTTTGAGGGGTTCAGGCACGGGAATCGGGTAATCTCCGGTGAAGCAGGCAGAACAGAAGCTATTGGGGTCTTCCCCTGTGGCTTTGAGCATACCTTCCCAGCTGAGATAAGCTAGGGAATCAAGGCCGAGTTGCCCTTCGATCTCTTCTGTAGACTTGGTGGCAGCAATCAATTGGTCTTGAGAATCGGTGTCGATGCCATAAAAGCAGGGATGAGTCACAGGTGGCGATGAAACTCGCATGTGGACTTCTGTGGCCCCAGCCTCTCGGAGGGCTTTAACTAGCAGGCGACTCGTATTGCCCCGAACGATCGAGTCATCGACGATCGCGATCCGTTTTCCAGCCAGAACATCTTTGAGGGGGTTGAGCTTCATGCGGATGCCGGTCTCCCGCATTTTCTGAGTTGGCTGGATGAAGGTACGACCGACGTAACGATTTTTGATCAAACCTTCGGCGTAGTTAATGCCAGACTCTTGGGAAAAGCCAATCGCCGCTGGGATGCCCGAGTCGGGAACGCCGATGACCATATCTACATCAGCTGGGACTTCTTGGGCCAGATAACGCCCCAGTCGCATCCGGTAGCTATACAGGCTCTCACCTTCCATGAAGCTATCAGGACGGCCAAAGTAAATCATCTCAAAGATACAGAGCTTTTTGTCTGGCTTGGGAGTCCAGTGGAAGGAGGCAAGTCCAGCTTCTGCGATCCAGACTAATTCTCCGGGTTCGACATCCCGCAGATATTCGGCACCAATGATCTCTAAGCCACAGGTTTCGGAGGCGAGAACGTAGCGTTGGGGGTGATTTTCTAATATGCCAATTACCAGGGGACGAATGCCGTTGGGGTCACGCACTCCCATTAACCCAGCGGGGGTGCCGATGACTAAACTAAAAGCTCCCTGGCAGCTGCCAAAGGCACTGATGGCCCCTTCTAACCATTCTTTGCCGCTGTTGACCTCTGAGGCGATCGCGTGGGCAATCATTTCTGAGTCGGTGGTGGCGAGCAAGTTACAGTTGCGCTGTTCTAATTTTTGGCGCAGTTCTATGGTATTGACAATATTCCCGTTATGTGCTAATGTCAGGGAGCCCAAGCGAGTTTCTACTACAACTGGCTGGGCATTGGCAAGATGGGAAGAACCTGTGGTGGAGTAACGGACGTGACCTACAGCTATACTACCAGTCAGTTGGCTAAGAATAGTTTCGTTAAACACCTGAGAGACTAGCCCCATATGTTTGTGGATATGCACTGTTTCTCCCGAGAAGGTGGCAATCCCTGCTGACTCCTGGCCCCGGTGCTGTAGGGCATACAAACCGAAGTAGGCGAGTTTGGCAACCTCGTTACCTGGCTCCTGCCTGGTAACGCATGGGGCGTAGATGCCAAAAACACCACAGGCTTCTTGTGGTTTATCCTTGTTTGATACGAAGTGCGCGACTATAGTCGCGCTCTCGTTACCTGGCTCCTGCCTGGTAACGCATGGGTCTGATGCTTCTGCGTGAGAGGAATGGTTGGCAATCATTCTACAACTTTGCTCCGGTATTGGGCGATACTCGATGCCTGGAGAGAGCGCCCCTCGTTCCCTGGCAGAGCCTGGGAATGCAGGCTCTGCCTGGGAACGCACTACCCTCCAGGCATCGCAGGGCAGTCGCTGCGCGTTTACACAGTGCGCGTAGCGCTACGGGGAAAGATAATTGAGATCCTAATTTTAAGCTTTTCTTAACGATCCCCTTCTTCAGGGTAGCGTAAAATTCCGATGAAGAAGGGGAAGGCTAGGGATGGAGTTGGCGTGAGATGGCGTTGTGGTAGCGATCGCCCATGTCTTTGACCTGAAGGTCGATTACACAAACCCCATCTGCTGTTAAAATCTGTAAAGGGCTTGCGACACCGGTAACTACTCCTAGCTTTTGCCAATCAGAACCTAGCTGCTCCCTTAAATAGGATTCCCAAATTGAAGCATCATCTGACCGCACTGAAAGGATGATGCGGGATCCTCCTTCGCCAAAGATCAGTTCGTCCCAACGCCATCCGGGCAGTAAATTGTTTAAGCCCAGGTTAATTTTAGCCCCGAACTGTCCGCTGATGCAGGACTCGGCGAGGGCGATCGCGATCCCGCCTTCGGCAGAGTCGTGGGCCGATCGCACCCAACCTTGACGAATGCCTTCGCGACAAGCGGCTTGCACTCGCAGTTCCAAGTCAAAATTTACTACAGGAGGCTTTCCTGCTACCACGCCGTGAATGGTGGCTAGGTACTCGGAAGCCCCCAAATTGATGATATGGTTGGGTACGGCCACTCCCAGGAGATAAATTAAATCCCCCTCGCCTTGCCAACCTTGACCGCAAATCTGGGTCAGATCGGGGATTAATCCCACCATGCCGATAACTGGAGTGGGATAAATTGCTTGGGGTTGGCCGTCGGCGTCGAGAGTTTCGTTGTAAAGAGACACGTTCCCACCAGTCACGGGGGTAGAGAGTTCGCGACAGGCGGCGGCTATACCGCCACAGGCTTCTGCTAACTGCCAGTATCCGACTGGTTTTTCGGGACTGCCGAAATTCAGATTATCCGTGACTGCGAGAGGTTCGGCCCCTACACAACTGAGGTTTCTGGCGGCTTCGGCAACTACGGCTTTGGCTCCTTCATGGGGGTCGAGATAGACGTAACGACTATTACAATCTACGGTAGCGGCTATTCCCCGTTGCCAATCGCTTCCGGGGGAGTTCTTCCGACGCAATCGCACGACAGCAGCATCGGCTCCACCGGGTAAAATGACTGTATTGTTCTGCACTTGATGGTCGTATTGGCAATAGACCCAGCGTTTTGAGGCTATGGTGCTGGTAGAGAGCAGGGTTAGCAAAATCTCATTCCAGGTCTGAAACTTTCCCAGAATTTCTATTCCGGTAGCTGCTGGTGCTGGCAGAAGTTCGGCTGACCATTCCCAGGCTGTTTGTGCATATTCTGGGGGTCGATCTCGTAATGAGCGATCGTAGATGGGGGTATTGTCTGCTAAGGCCGATGCGGGAACTTCTGCTGCTGTCTCACCTTGGAATAAAATTCTCACTATGGGCTTTTCTATGACTGTGCCTGCAACGACGGCATGGAGTCCCCAACGGTGGAAAATGTTAATTAATTCCTGTTCCCGACCTTTGTGGGCTACAAATAGCATCCGTTCCTGAGATTCTGAGAGCAGATATTCATAAGCGACCATGCCTGTTTCTCGCACTGGGATTTTATCTAAATCTAGTTCGATGCCGACATTGCCTTTGGCTGCCATTTCTGAGGTGGAACAGGTGATACCGGCTGCTCCCATGTCCTGGGCGGCGACAACGGCCCCGGTATGATAGGCTTCTAGACAGGCTTCGATTAGGGATTTTTCCAGAAATGGATCCCCTACTTGCACGGCGGGGCGATCGTCTGCCGATTTATCGGTCAGTTCGGCACTGGCAAAGCTAGCACCGCCCATGCCATCTCGTCCGGTGGTGGAACCGACGTAGAGTACGGGGTTGCCGATACCGGATGCGCCAGATTTCACTATTTCTGGGGTTTCCATTAATCCCAAGGCCATGACGTTAACCAGGGGATTGTCGGAGTAAGCTGGATCGAAGTAGACTTCACCTCCTACTGTGGGTACTCCTACGGAATTACCGTAACCGGCTATTCCCGCGACGACGCTAGTGAAGAGCCGGCGGGTTTTGGCCTCTGCTAGGGAACCGAACCGCAGGGAGTTTAATAGGGCGATCGGGCGTGCTCCCATTGTAAAGATATCTCTGAGGATGCCGCCTACGCCTGTGGCGGCTCCTTGAAAGGGTTCTATGGCTGAGGGGTGATTGTGGGATTCTATCTTAAATGCCAGTCGCAGTCCGTCCCCCAGGTCTACAACGCCAGCGTTTTCTCCGGGACCGACCAGTACCCGATCTCCTGTGGTGGGAAACTGCTTGAGTAGAGGTCTGGAGTTTTTGTAGCAGCAATGTTCTGACCACATGACGCCGAACATTCCTAGTTCCGCTTTGTTAGGATGACGCCCCAAGCGCTTGACGATTTCTTCGTATTCTGATAATGTGAGACCTTCCGCTGCAATTTCTTCCGGTGAGAAGGGAATAGTGGTAGTCATGGAAGTCTGGTAAATACTGACAGGTTTATTATATATAGCGATCCCTTATATATGGCGAACTATATCTTGATATCATCGATAAGCGCTGGTTCCAGAACGTGCGTCTGTACCTCTAGGACAATGCAAACCGCTATATTTTTCACCGGCAACTACATTTTTTAGCTCTCGTAAGTGATGATAACAAGAAGTGACAGACTCTGTTATAATCCTGTAAGTGATGAGGACAAGCCGATGATTAACGAGTACGTTGAGATAGTAAAATATTATGACAACCTATTGATAAGCGGATACTTTGACTTTGAGGCACTTAGCAAGACACTGAATTTGAAACAGAGGATAAGTGCGATCGTTTCAACGGTCAGTGTAATATGTGTGGTAGAGGAAGAAGGTGAGTATGCGTCTCGGACCGGGAGTTGCAGCTATGTCTGACTGGTGCTATATGAGTCCAGCCGGTGCTGCCCCCGTGGTTGATGCTCCTGATTGACCCAATAGGCTTCCTAATCATTATTTACTCTTAATATCCTTAAAGCTAACATATCGTTAGCTTTTTCAACTGTCCACCAAGAGCCTGTCAGTTTTAAACGTTTTTGAATTATATACATAACGATTCGCGCTCTCAATTTCCCCAGAGCCAATTGGTAAATCGGCGTCAAGCGCACCTTGATAGTCTAAGTGTTCAATCCGGTTTTTTATAGATCGTGAACTGACTCTAACCGGAGCAAATTTATCAGCTATATGGTCTGGTTCCATACCTCTTGATAAATTATTTAATACCTTGAGAACCTGATTTTTTTTGATCTCTTGTTTTTGTTGTTTCAGCCAATTTTTTCGTTGCCATTCATTTCCAGGAGCCGCTGCGGCTAAATATTCACATAGATGATAAAAATCTATTAGATAGCTAGCACGTTCTCCAAACAAGCGCCTTACCTGATTCACAATCCAACTGGCTCCATCTCCGATTGCATGAACTTTAGTATTGCGACCTAGACCAGCCCGAATTGCACTATGCAATAATTGGTTTCCTGCTTCATCTACTGTACCTACAGTACCGACAATAATTCGCTTTTTCTGGGTAGGAATTCGCACAAGTGATATCCGAGCTTTTTTCCAACTAAGCTCTCGGTTTTTTCGGCGATCGACAATTTGAACATCATCGGTCGCTGGCGTCGTTTTGACAATTGGAATCATCGTGCCATCCATTTCTGTAATTATCCGATCTACTCCATATCTATCGGGGATTTCGGATGCTAATTTTTGAGATACTTTAACCGCATGGTTTTGAGTAATAGCTTGTGCCGAACTAATCGGCACAGTTATACCGTAATGTTCTTTTAGCTTTTCGGGAATTTTCCCAAAAGATACATCGGCGACAAAATCAGTAATTGCTCGTTGTAATGGTAAAGAATAACCTCGACAATGTATTTGGGCCGATGATGAAAACGGTCGAAATACTTTTTCCGTTTTTACGCAAATAAATGTTTGTTCTATCACTTGGATAGTTCCGAACAGGCTATGCCAATATAGTTGCTTTTTTCTCTGCATCGAAGAAGATTTTTCACAGGGCTTTTTTCTCTTGAGTCTTAGCCCAATCTTGAAGTGCATCATTTCCCATCTTTTGGAGTTCAACGATAAGTTTTAACTCCGTACAACTCGCTGTTTCACAAGTCTCATCTATATTTTCAACAATGTCCAACACCGATGAAAAACGCTCCCTAAGATCTGGATGTTCTTGTAATCGCTCTACTAAGCTGCTAATCAAATTTTTCGTTATCGATCCATCTTGTTAATAGAGAGTTGCGGTCTGGTCAAGGCTAGTCACAGGCGAGGCTCTCGACGGTCTGACGGGCAATAACCAACAGCAACAAAAATCAAACCCCCGCAAGACTCTTCTTGTAGGGGGTTTTTCTCATCTGAGTCTATAGGTCACCCTCGACGTATTAGAAATATGTCAGTGGCAAGTTGAATCGCCTTTTGACCCAGACAGCAAACAAAAACTTGCCGTGAAACTTCGTCGTCATAACAACCGGTGAATTGGGTTGTCCGCTCGCAATACCTCTCGGTTAAGCCAAGACTCATAGCGGTAAAGGGGCTGAAAGCCTTGAAATCCTGTTGCGAAAGGGTGCATCTCAATGCAAGAAATTAACCAAAAATTATCACTTTTGGGGAACTCTTAACAGGGAATAGCTAGCTTACTGGACAGTCAAACAAATCTTTCCTGGCTCTTCTCAATAAGGGATGCTAAAATTATAGCTAATGCGCCTGAAACACTTTACTCATGGTGGTTCCAACGTGCCTTGTCGATAGCGTCGATCGCAATCCACTATTTTCATAACCCAGGCGCAGCAATGGTTTGAGGCTCTTTTAATGGCAATTTAGCATCCTATTTGCACGTTGAGCCTCTTTCCTTGTCTTTTTGCTTCTTAGAGATGCTCCCGTTGCTAAAATTGTCCCTTGGGTGCTTAATTGAAAAGTATTGTGTCCGCTCGACCTTGAGCTTTTGACCATGAATAGTCAGGAAAATCAGCTCGACCTTGAGCCTCAGACCTTGATATTAACAAGTTAGCCGAGCGGGTGCATCTCACTTTTGCCTCGCCACCACCGCCCGAACCCGTGCAAAGCTTGTTTGCCGAGATGGATAAGGCGCTGATAGCTTACTCGGGTGGAGTAGATAGCACTTTGGTGGCTAAAATAGCTTACGATGTTTTGGGCGATCGGGCCTTAGCAGTAACGGCAGCATCTCCATCTCTGTTATCAGAAGAGTTGGCAGATGCCCGCAGGCAAGCAGCAGAAATTGGAATTGCCCATGAGATCGTAGCAACTCATGAAATGGATAATACTAATTATACTTCCAATCCAGTGAATAGATGTTACTTTTGCAAGAGTGAATTGCATGATACCCTGAAACCCCTAGCCTTAGCACGGGGTTATCCCTATGTAGTAGATGGGGTGAATGCTGATGACTTGCGAGATTATCGTCCCGGGATACAGGCGGCCAAAGAACGGGGGGCCCGATCGCCCTTAGCAGAAGTAGGAGTCAGTAAAGCAGAAGTCAGAGAAATCTCTCAGCTATTAGCTTTACCCTGGTGGGACAAACCTGCCCAACCCTGTCTGAGTTCCCGCTTTCCCTATGGAGAAGAGATTACTATTGAGAAATTGCAGCGGGTTGGTAGAGGAGAAAGATATTTACGTTCCCTGGGATGGAAAAATATTCGAGTCCGTTCCGAAGGGGACACGGCTAGGATAGAATTACCACCAGAACAGATTACCGAATTTGTCTCAAGCACGGAGTTACCAAAGTTAGTGGCAGCGTTTCAAGAATTTGCTTCCTCTACGTCACCCTCGACCGCGTCGCAGCAATGTCATCACATAAGTTAACCGCGCTTTCTTGTCAGCTTCTAATCTATGTTGTTCCGGTAATTACGGAATAGGTACTTGAAAATTTTAATTCTATCTCTAGTTCTGGCCTCAATATCTCTGGGGTAGTGCGAATACGATGTCTCCGCGATGTACGATTATGATGTCCCCGGGGACATCGAGCTCTCCGGAGACATCGATCTTCCCCTCTGGGGGATATCGAAGGCATATTCTGCAATCCGAAAAATGACCAAAATCAACAGCCTAGGCAATGTCCACCCTACTTTATATTAAATGCCAGGGACATCTCCATTTTGTCATCTAGCCCGCCAGGCGAAGGTAAGTCTTGCCCCACCCTAAAGGGTGAGGTCTGTCTCTCCCGGGTAGTGTTTTTAGCGCTCCCGGGGGACACAGAAGGTGGTGGCGACTTGATATTAAATGACCTTTATCTTACTGGTAAGATGGTAGATGTCCAGCCATTCACCAATAAGCGCTAAAGCGCAACAACAAATATGGCGAAATCAAGGTTACAAAAACTGGGCGCTTATATGGCTCCCTACTGGAAACCGGTGTCTTTAGGCATCGCAGCTTTATTTATTGTCAACGCACTAGGCGTCTACATCCCCCTGCAGATTCGTAATACCATCGATCGACTGCAAACCAATTTCGACTTTAGTCAGGTCATGGGCTATGTGGCAATCGTCCTACTACTGGCCTGTATAATGTGGGTAATTCGCATGGCATCGCGCCTGTTAATCTTTGGCGTCGGACGTTGGGTAGAATTTGACCTGAAACAGAGTATATTTAGGCAACTGTTAACTTTAGAACCCGCCTATTTTGCTGCTAATAAGGTAGGAGATTTGATTAACCGCGCTACTAGCGATGTGGATAATATCCGCCGACTGGTGGGGTTTGCGGTGCTGAGTCTGGCAAATATGATCTTTGCTTACAGCTTGACTCTCCCCTTGATGCTGTCTATTAATGGACGGCTGACTTTCTGGGCGATCGCAGTCTATCCTTTCATGCTGGTTATTGTCCAGTTATTTAGCCATCGCCTGCGTAGTCAGCAGCAGGAAGTGCAAGAAGAACTCTCCCGCGTCAGCGATCTCATTCAAGAGGATATGAGTGGCATTAGTTTGATTAAAATATATGCCCAGGAAGAGAACGAAGGCCGCGCTTTTCGTCAGTTTAATCGTCAACTGTTGGGTGCAAATCTGCGCCTGGCCAGAACTCGCTATCTGCTATTTCCTCTAGTAGAAGCATTAGCTAATCTCAGTTTGCTCGTGTTAATGTGGCTGGGGACAAGCGCGATCGCCCGTGGTACGATCACCATTGGGGATTTTCTGGCTCTCCTCCTGTACGCGGAACGCTTGGTTTTCCCCACAGCTTTACTCGGTTTCACTATTAGCGCCTATCAACGGGGTGAAGTGAGTGTCGATCGCATCGAGACCATTTTCCAAGTCGAACCCAAGATTAAAGACCTGGACTACGCCACCCAGTTAGCAACTCCTATCCGAGGTCAACTAATAGCCCAACATCTCAATTATACCTATCCGGGATCCAAAACTCCTGCCCTCAAGGATGTAAATTTTGCCATCAAACCTGGGGAAACCGTGGCCATTGTCGGACCTATTGGTGCTGGTAAGTCTACTTTAGCCAATGCTTTGCCCCGCTTGCTAGATATTCCCCCCCGGACTATCTTTCTGGATGGTTACGATATTACCCTGCTGAAACTGGATGACTTGCGAGGGGCGATCGCCTACGTTCCTCAAGACAGCTTTCTGTTCAGCACCACCATCAAGAATAACATCCGCTACGGCGACCCCGTTCTGGAAGGTATAGAAATCGAAATCGCCGCCAAACAAGCACAAATGCACTCAGAAATCGGCAACTTTCCCCAACAATATGAAACCATCGTCGGGGAACGGGGGGTAACCCTTTCCGGCGGACAGCGACAGCGCACCGCCTTAGCCAGAGCATTACTTGTGGATGCCCCCGTGTTAATATTAGATGATGCCCTTTCCAGCGTGGATAACCAAACCGCGACCAACATTCTCAGGAACCTCTCGGAAGGAACAAAGCGCAAAACCGTGATTTTTATCTCTCACCAAATGTCCGCTGCTGCTACCGCCGATCGCATCTTTGTCATGGATAAAGGTGCGATCGTTCAGATCGGCACTTACGCCGAACTCATGCAACAACCCGGTTTATACCAAACCCTTTGGCAACAGCAACAATTAGAAGAATTGCTGCATTGACAACCTGTAGGGTGATGCACATCCCACTTTACCTTCCACCCCTGACTGGGTTTCGATGTCGTAAGGGCACGCGATCGCACTACCCTTACGACACGACAGGACAACCGTCGCCAAAAAGCTGAGCGCATCCCGAAGCACGAGCATAGTGAGTGCGGAGAGGAGAGCAGACCCGATGTCGGGATGAAACTGGATCCAACTTACTGCTGCTGGGCGGAAAAAAGATTAGCATCTTCTGACTCAGACCGAACCAGGCAAGGTTATAATGAAGGAGTGTTCTGGGAGCGCAACTCCCAGGTCAGTCAGAAAAAAGATTTAGGGTGAATTATGTTTACAGGAAAACGACCCACTAACATTGGCGTCAAAAATGGCAAGTTGACTCCTTGTCCAAAATCGCCTAACTGTGTCTGTAGCCAAGGTCCAGAAACGGACCAACAACATTATATTCAGCCGTTGAGTTATAATTCAACCCCAACTGAAGCCTTGGCCAAACTGAAGGCAACGATCCAAAATCAGCCCCGCACTCAGATAGTTACTGACTCAGATAACTACTTGTATGCTGAGTTTACCAGTAAAATAATGGGATACGTGGATGATGTAGAATTTTTATTGGATGATAATGCTAAGGTGATTCACGTCCGATCTGCCTCTCGTTTGGGACAGTCAGATATAGGGGTAAACCGCCAAAGGATAGAGTCAATGCGGACTTTATTCAATCAAATATAACCATGTTCCAGAAAGCCGGGTTAATGTCATACCAGGGATAGGGATAATTATTAACCCGGTTAATTAATATTAATCAAAGAGACGGAGGGAAGGTGAAAGATGAGCATAATAAAAAGTTTGGGGAATTACTGGTCGAAGTTAACAGTAGGCAAAAATGTTAATTGCGGCCTTAGAATTTAAATTTGAGTGACATACTTGGGAATATTTTGGTTGTTGCAGGTGAAGACATATGAGGCGGAAAAAAGGGTGCAACATACCCATATTATCGCGAACTTGATAGATGCGGAAACAGGAATGCGCGGATATAAATTGACTCAAAATCAAGAGTTACTCGAACATTATCAAGAGGCGATCGCAGCTATTTCCGAGTCCCTAGAGAAACTGCGGGATCTAGTGAAAGATAACCCCAAACAGAGTCAGCGAATCCTGGAAATAAAAAGCTCCGTAGAACAGAGACAGGAGGAGTTGGAATCTTATCTGACCCGGAATCAGCAACCCCCAGAGGGCCTGCCGCATCCAACGCTTTGCGAATGGCTCCCACGCGCCCATCCATCATGTCAGATGGAGCCACAACGTCAGATCCTGCTTCTGCTTGCATCAGAGCTTGCTTCACCGGCACCGCAACGGTCATCTACCGACCAATCTACGCCTTGCTGTTCCGGATCTGAGTTTCATGTATTAAGATTATGTCAGCGGGTAAGTATCTTGATTGCTGGCCATAAGAGCCGGCGAGACCCCAGATGGGTGTTTTTCCCTGTTCCTGTGGCTCCTGTTTGCCGTCTAAGGTCGTGACTGTTGAGCGGAGTTTACGGGGAGTCACCCAGCATTCAAAGGTCAGCCCCGATCGCCCACAAAATAGGGTATTAGCATCGGCGCGGATGAGACGATCGCACAATTGAATCGCAGGTGTCTCTGGCGTGAGTTCATCGGCATAGCTCACCGTACTGCCATGGATCAGTAGGCAGTCCAACTCATGAAAGCCAAAGTGGCGCGATCGCAACCACCCCACCGACTCCCGCGATACCGATTCCCACAGGTGCTTGACCCCATCGCCACCCCATTGGGGGCAGGGGGGGGATTCGGGGGCGTCTGGCAATCCACTCAGCCCATGGAGACTAAAGCATTGCTCTTCCCACCAACCGATACAAACCTGAGGTTCGAGTTCTCCCGAGCGGGGCGATCGCAGTCGCTCAATCACCGCCTCATTATTCCCCTTTAGTCCCACCACATCTCCGACTATGTATAGGTCAGTGACCGGGCTGCGCTGCCGTCGAATATCCTGCAACACCGCTTCATAGGCCGCTAAATTGCCCTCAATACCACTCAAAATTGCCCATTGCATCCGCTCACCTCCTCGAATCTGACCTGCTTACCCACTCATCGCTGACACACATGACTCGGATCGTCTGCCCGTTCCGCAAACTCCATCCCCTGCGCCAACCGCCAGGCAAAGATCGGCGGCAGACCCAAGGCAATGATGTCGGCGCAGGTTTTTTCGTAGTCGTAGGGCACTTCTCTGAGTTCTACCTGTGCTGTATCAGTGTCATAGAGGACATAGGTTGCATTAGGGCGACCATGCCGAGGTTCTCCCACCGATCCTGCGTTAATCATTCGCTTCAACGGCACCTGAATCTGAGCGGTAGATTCATCTTGACCCGGTTGTTGAACCCGAACGCTCAAGTTACCCTCTTCGAGAGTCCGTACATAGGGCACATGGGTGTGACCACAGAATAGAACTTTGGCATTAGCGGATAAGACTCGCTCCAATGCCGCAAAGCCATCCATGCTCGGCAGCAGGTATTCGTGTTGGCTGTGCGATTCGTTCAGGTATAAACTGTAACCAGTGAAAGCCTGGCTGGTCTCATAAGCCAGCAACTTTGGTATTCAT
>JACOMV010000090.1 GCA_014324065.1 Hormoscilla sp. SP12CHS1
ACTATCACATCCCCTGGATTCAGCTTCGGAACCAGCTCATGTTCAATAAAATCCTTAAACTCCTTACCTTTCATAGAGCTTCGACGTTCCCGAGAGCAGATCGTCCCTTTGCGTACCGTTAATTCTAGCCATATCAGGGTTGCTCCTGTATCCTGTAGTAATTTTCTTTGGTTCTGCAGCTAACCCCAGGAGCGACTGATTTAATCCTTATCTTATAATATCCATATTCAAAAAAATATTTTTCACAAATTATCGGGTTTTTTATAACAATTCTTTATAATCCTAGCCTCCGCCCATAGTATATAATTAGAATATCAAATGTATGTGTGCAAAGCTATAGGAGCTGATGAACACCAAAAAAACCGAATCCAGACACGCAGCAACAGACCCGCAAAAGTGCCGCGAGATGGAAAAAAGATATGCTTGGAAGTTGTTGCGAATCGAACCAACCAGAGATGTAATACTAAAATTTGACTGCATTTTTGAAGGTGAAACCGAGTTTCCCAAATACAGGGAGGATTAATTAATGAGCAAATATATCATCTTTAAGGCTGAATCAGCACCATCGCTAAAGTGGGAAGAAATGCAACTAGCCCACACTGGCGCTTTTACTTTCATCCTGGCCGAACATTACGACTCTTCTAACTTTCCCTTACCGGAACCAGGCTACAGGTTGAGAGAATATCATCGTCTGGAACAGTTGGTGGATAAGCGCTTTCCTGCTGCTAGCACTCACAGCAGAATAGGAGATTGGCAAGTGACTAGAGTTGAGGTGTATACCCCCGAACTCCCGACCAGTGACTTTGAAACAATCGTTATCTGCTATTGTCAATATGCTCCTGTGGAAACTCCCCTAGAACCTCTGCCCGAGATTCAGGTTGAGTATGCTATGAGTTAAGCCATTCAAAATGGTAAATTAGGTTGATGGCCAGCAGTTTGTCTTTTCATCGATGTTCCCGTACACCCACCCAAGGGTGGGTGTATGCTTGGCATTAACCAACAGAGAGCAACTGCTTCTTCTCGGGGCAGGTTACCTTAACTTTACCCTCTTCGTCAACATCCACGATCGCCCGATCGCCCTCAGAGATGCGACCGGAGAGCAACTCTTCAGCCAGGACATCTTCCAACAAGCGCATAATGGCCCGTCGCAGGGGTCGCGCACCATAGCTGGGGTTGTATCCCTCCTTGACCAAGAGTTCTTTGAAAGCATCGGTAACTTCTAAAGTAATACCCTGTTCCATGAGGCGACCGAAGACCTCCCGCAGCATGATCTCCGAGATATCTTTCACCTGTTCTTTGGTCAACTGACGGAAGACGATAATCTCATCCAAGCGGTTGAGGAACTCGGGGCGGAAATACTGCTTCAGTTCCTCATTTACCAGAGTGCGAATCCGGTTATACTGAGCATCAGCGCTATTTTCCTCAAACTCAAATCCTAAACCTCCCCCACCTTTTTCAATCACCTTGGACCCGATGTTAGAGGTCATAATCAGCAGGGTATTCTTGAAGTCCACAGTCCGACCCTTCGCATCCGTCAGGCGACCGTCTTCAAAAATTTGCAGCATCAGGTTAAAGACATCCGGGTGGGCTTTTTCAATTTCATCGAATAGGACCACAGTGTAGGGACGGCGGCGCACCGCTTCTGTCAGTTGACCCCCTTCCTGATAACCTACAAATCCAGGAGGCGCACCGATCAGTTTGGATACCGTGTGACGTTCCATGTATTCTGACATATCTATGCGCACCATTGCCTCTTCCGAACCGAAGAAATAGGCTGCTAAAGCTTTTGTCAGTTCCGTTTTGCCCACACCCGTCGGTCCCGAAAAGATGAAACTGGCGATCGGGCGGTTGGGGTTTTTCAGACCTACCCGGGCCCGACGAATAGCGCGACATACAGCCGTCACCGCTTCTTCTTGACCGATCAGGCGCTGATGCAGGGTATCCTCCATGTGCAGCAGCAGTTCCGATTCCGATTCCGTCAGCTTGAGCACTGGCACCCCCGTCCAGGATGATACGATCTGGGCGATATCTTCTGCGCTGACCACCGGAGCAATATTTATTTTATTGCTAGTAGCGAGTTGGATCTCCTCTTTAATTGCTAACTCCCGATCGCGCAGTTTTCCCGCCTTATCAAAGTCCTGGTCCTTAACCGCCACCTCTTTTTCCTTAATCACTTCTCGCAACTGTCGCTTCTGTTCCTTCACCTCTGGCGGCAGTTTAGAATTGAACAGCCGGACCCGGGAACCTGCTTCATCCACCAAGTCGATCGCCTTATCCGGCAAGAACCGGTCCGAGATATAGCGGTCTGAGAGGTTAGCAGCGGCCACGAGCGCCTCATCGGAGATTTTCAGTTGGTGATGCTGTTCGTAGGCCGAGCGCAGGCCGTAGAGAATCTCGATCGTCTCTTCCACGCTGGGTTCTCCCACCTTCACTGGTTGGAACCGACGTTCCAGGGCCGCATCCCGCTCGATATACTTGCGGTACTCATCCATCGTCGTGGCCCCAATACATTGCATTTCGCCTCTGGCCAATGCGGGTTTGAGGATGTTCGCCGCATCCAGGCTTCCTTCTACCGAGCCCGCCCCTATGATCGTATGGATTTCATCTATTACCAGGATAATGTTATCCGACGATCTGACTTCCTCGATAATTTTCTTCAACCGCTCTTCAAATTCTCCTCGGAACCGGGTTCCTGCCACTAGCATTCCCAGTTCCAGGCTAATTATTTGCTTATTTTCTAGGATTTCCGGCACGTTCTTGTTGACAATCCGATGGGCCAGTCCTTCCGCGATCGCCGTTTTCCCCACCCCCGGTTCTCCGATCAGCACTGGATTATTCTTCGTGCGGCGACCCAGAATTTGGATTACCCGTTCAATTTCCGGCTCCCGACCCACCACCGGGTCCAGTTTCCCCTGTCCTACCAGTTTCGTCAGATTCGTGCCAAACTCATCCAGGGTGGGCACCTTGCCGTTACTCGAGTTCCCACCCACGCTCACCGCTGCTTCTTCTCCCAGCATGCGAATCACTTGGGTGCGCATCGCGTTGGGGTCAACCCCCATATTTTGCAACACCTTCGCTGCTACCCCATCCCGGTCCTGAATTAGTCCCAGCAGCAGGTGTTCCGTGCCTATGTAATTATGTCCCAATTGGCGAGCTTCGTTCAGGGATGACTCGAAAATCCGCTTTACCCTAGGCGTAAACGGAATTTCCACTGGCGTGAACCCCGATCCCCGACCTATTATTTTTTCTACCTCTGTCCGGACATCCTTCAGATTTACCCTCTGTTCCCCCAGCACTTTTGCTGCTATTCCCGTCCCTTCGCCAATTAAACCCAGGAGGATTTGCTCCGTCCCTACGAAGTTATGTCCCAGGCGACGGGCCTCTTCCTGAGCGAGCATTATTACCTTTATCGCTTGTTCTGTAAAATATTCAAACATCGCGCTGTTTCCTACCATTTTTTCGGTGACTGCAATCAACCTGTCTCTGGAGACCTGTGCTTGGCAGTGAGGAGAGCCGTAATCGCCATAGACGCTTTGCCCCCTCATACTCACCTATTTTACTCCTTTGAGCTGAATTTTGCCTACCGTTGGCAGTATTTCTTGCCTTCCCTTTAGTGGCGGCCGATTGCCACTGGCAATCGGCAATTCAAAATTCCAAATCTAAAATTCAAAATTATGAAAAAAATTTATAACAAGGAGATCGGTTTTTTGGCCGTAGCAATTTAAATGGGCGGCGTCTAAGTGGTTGTGCAAAATTATTTTTATCTTTGTGGTATATAGCAAGCTTGAGCAGAAACGAGGGTTCTCTTATAGCTGAAACCCTTATACCATAAGCATTTTAGCTATTTCATCTCCCGCTCGCTTGACATCTGGGAGCAAGACTTGCTACTCTATGACAGAGGGCTGTTCGTAAAATGGTATGGGTTCCTTGCCTTCAATTGCACCTCAAACCCAGGCTTGGCCTAGGTTGGCGGTTGTTCTAGATCGCGCTCTACAAGCATAGCTTGGCACAGCCAAGGTTTCAGGCCCATTAGCTATAAGGAAGGCATCCCTTGTTGAGAATAGCTGGCCCCGACTATATGAGTATGAGGCTCGCGGGGGAGTTCAGTGAACAAACCAGGTTATCACTAGCCGGTTAACTGCATCAGTTTCGGTTGATTACTCATAATCAAACAGTTGGTAGTTGTACTCGCTCAAGGTAAAACAATTTGCATGAGGGAAAATATATACCCGAACATGAAGGGTAATAAAGGATAAATTGAGGCTAATTATGGAACTAAAACTGAGCAACAAAACGGCACTGGTAACAGCTTCTTCGGGGGGGATTGGTTTAGAAATTGCGCGAAGTTTAGCCCGAGAAGGAGCTGCTGTAATTATTAATGGCAGAACCTCAGAAAAAGTGACCAAGGCGTGTGTTGATATCTGCTCCGAGCAACCAGATGCAAAAATTATACAATTAGTTGCCGACAATGGGACCGTAGAAGATACGGAAAAAACAATTACCGAATTTCCGGATATTGATATTCTGGTTAATAATCTGGGTATTTATGAAGCAGTTGACTTCTTCAGCATCACCGATCGAAAATGGCAACATATATTTGAAGTAAATATTATGAGTGGCGTGCGTTTGAGCCGACACTATCTGGAAAAAATACTAGTACAGAAAGATGGCAGAATTGTGTTTATTTCTAGCGAATCGGCGATCGATCCGGCTCCTGAGATGGCACATTATAGCGCGACGAAGACGATGCAACTTGCTATTTGTCGGAGTTTGGCGGAACTGATAAAAGGAACAAATGTAACAGTAAATGCTATTCTGCCTGGTTCGACAAAAACAGTAGGGGTAGAGGAGTTTATCAGGGAAGTTTTTCCAGGGGTTGATGATGAAACGGCTGAGAAACGCTTTATGAGCGAAAATCGCCCAACTTCATTGATTCAACGCCTGATTCGTCCAGAGGAAGTAGCAGATTTTGTGGCATTTATATGCAGTCCTAAGGCTTCAGCGATTAATGGTGCCTGCCTTCGGGTTGATGGCGGTCTGATTCGTAGTGTATTCTGATTTTGGAAATGTCCGTGGGTTACCAGCAACCTTGCCAGCCTAGGTGGGCTTAATTCTTGGATATGAAATGAGCAAAGCTTAGAGCCTTGTTTTCATGGGCTTGGCAATTTTCCATTTTCTATTTTCCATTGCTTACTTTCTTCTCCAAATATTGATTTTACTATTCCAATCACCACTGACTAGGATGAGTCCATCCCCACTCAGGGCTACCGAATTAATATAACCTGAATGAGCCTCCAGAGTCTTCTTCAATCTCATATTGCTCAGATCCCACAGCTTGATCGACCTATCCCAGCTCCCACTGATCGCTGTGCGACCATCTGGGCTGATTTTCACAGACCAAACCCCATCTGTATGCCCTCTCAATGTAGTGATTCTCTCTCCTTTGCTCAAATTCCATATCCCGATCGTCCCGTCCCCGCCGCCACTGGCTAATGTTTGGCCATCTGTACTTATGGCGATACTCAACACCGACAGTCTATGTCCTCTCAGGATGCCCAGGGGTTGAGCTGTTTGTAGATGCCACAGGCGGATCGTTTTATCCTGAGACCCACTGGCTAAAATCCGTCCATCCGGACTGATGGTCAAAGCACTCACCAATGCTGCATGTCCTGCGATCGTCTCTTGCAACTCCCCTGTAGTCAGATGCCAAATCTTGATGGTTTTGTCCCAACTGCCCGACACCAGTGTTTGACCATCTAGGGCGATCCCCAGGGCCGACACTGCCAATGCATGTCCTATGAGACTGCGTTCTAGTTCCCAACTGGACATATTCCAAATTTTTATGGTATTATCGTCACTGCCACTGACTAGCATCTTCCCATCGGGGCTAATTACTACAGCATTCACTGGTTTTTCATGACCCCGCAGAGTAGCGATTAATTTCCCGTCCGCCAGATTCCACACCGATATTGTCCCATCACTATTCCCACTAGCCACCAACTGTCCTTGCCCTGCATTGGCGCTACTAATAGCTACCGAACTTATCGAGCCATTTTTCCCTTCGATGGTCTGAGCTAAAGCAAAGTCTACCCCAGCAGTTCTCCAGTCCGGGCCTGTCACATTAGCATTTGCGGGCACTGTCGGTTCTGGCCCCAGGGGTACCGTTTGCCACCAGTTCAAAAAACTGTTAATCGCTACTCCCGATGCCACTATTTTATCCGTGTCACCCTCTAATCTGACCAGGCGATTAATGCCAATTAACCTTGACTGACTGTCTAATATCGGACCCCCACTCATTCCCGCTCTGACCAGATTAGTATAGCTCAAAGCTGCCCCCCCTTGAGTTAATTTCCCTTCCGTGTGAATAAAGATCCGCTGTCGCAAAGAACCGCCCGATCGGGGCCATCCTGCTACGTGAATTACTTCTCCCTCGATCAGGCGATCGGAATCTCCTAGCTGGGCCACTCTGTACTCCGCATTGCTAGTGAAAGGCAATACTGCCAAATCTACTCCGGGCATATACAGGATGTCCCCTGAATCTACAGGATAACGGGTGCCATTTCCCGTGACAATGCGGTATGTTTCCGGAATGTTTACTACATGAGTGTTGGTCAGCACGTAGTAAGTGTTCCTCTTTTTGTAGGCTATAACACCACTGCCTACCCTTCTGTATCCATCTATACGGACTGTAATCTCTGCGATCATCCCGTTCACATCGGGAATGGAGGCGAGCGCTGGCACCACGATCGCCGCCATTGCTGCCGTGCCAATTATTGCTGTTGTGATTCTTCTGTTCATTGCTAATTGTTCATTGCTAATTGTTCATTGCTATATATACACCCTTTTACTGTTGACAGCAGCGTTGCAGATAAAGTTGAGCTACTTTATCTCCTGGGTTATGGCGGAGGCAATCAGAGAATAAGGATTTCGCTTCACTGAGATTATACTGATTATAAAGTGACAATGCCTCTGTAAACATATCTAGCGTCGCCAACTTCAGAGACCGCACTTCTGGGGCATCGGCATCAAACACCTCATAGACTGTCACCAATTCTGATTTTCCCTTCACCCGTACCTCGTCTATCTTTCTGATATCATATTGTTCTGGATTTGTCAAGCGGGAGTAAGTCTGGCGAGCGATCGACAAGGGCACTCCATAATTTTTGGTCAGGTTTTCCAGGCGAGAGGCTAAATTGACCGCATCGCTAATCACTGTACTATCCATGCGGGAAACACCCCCGATCGTCCCCAGCATCAAATCCCCCGTATTAATCCCCAATCCCAATTCTAATCTGTTCGGGTCTTTTCCTTTTGCTATTATTCTCTCAGGCGGTGCAGCATAGCAATACCAGCTTTAACAGCATTATCCGCCTCACCGGTAAACAATGCCATAATCTCATCGCCAATGTATTTATCAATAAAGCCCTGATTTTCGACGATCGCCTGTTCCACGTTCAACATATAGGCATTGATAAATTTGAAGTTATCCTCCGGAGTCATGCTTTCACTCAGGGTTGTCAAGTCCCGAATATCGGAAAATAGCACTGACATTTCCTGCTGGACATTGTCCCCTAAGTCCACGTCTACAATGCTTTCTTTCTGCAATAAATGGATGAATTAACTGGGCACAAACCGGGAAAACGCTTGATTGAGCGCTAATATTTCTTTAGTATGCCGCACCCTCTCTGCTTCCGCCTCTTTGAGGGACTGGATCTACTCCCTGGTTAATTTCTCTAAACTCTGATTCATTTCCATCTCCCGATTTTTCCGGAACGGTGGGACATCGAGGCAAGAAACCAGGTAATTCCTTTAACACCTGGTTTCTGGGCTAAACCATGTTTCTGGGCTGTGGAAAGTAAAAGGTGTAAGATTTGAGAATAAAGTAATGGTAATAGCGATGCTGATTAGCGAGAAGAATATGACAGTGACAGAATTCAAAAACCAACTGCTGGCCTTGAGTCCTCCCAAAAGGTTTCCGCGATCGAGACCTTAACGCAAACCTTAACATGGGGGTCGTTGGGGATTAAAAAAACCCCCTAACATATGCGGGGGTGATGCTTGCATTGGCAATACTCGCATTCCCGTTTGGTCTCTGGTAAGCGATCGCACTCTGGGGATGAGTGATGATGTCTTCGGAGAGCGACCTTTGGACACCGCCAGTATCTGCTATTAGCGGACTACCAGTCTGACGTTAACTGTCAGAAGTATCTGCCGCCTACCGAGACCAAGAAAAATGGACGCGGATGTCGATTCTGAATACAGCCCGGATGGGAAAAATTAAGGGAGATCGCACAATTCTTGAGTATTGTCGATATCTCTGCCAGAGCTCTTGTCCCAGGGGACATGGCTGCGCTGGGGGCGCAGCGCTATCGGCATCCTCTCCTCTACAGGATGCGGCGGAGACATCGAGTCGAGATATCTCGCCAGGGCAGCCAGTCAAGATTAACATCGAAGAGTACGTCCAAGCATCAGCTGGCTTAAAAACACAGACATGAACAATCAACCAGGTAAACTGATAGTGTTGACTGGACCGAGTGGAGTCGGCAAAGGAACATTACTGTATCGGCTGCTGGAACGTCATCCACAACTATTTCTGTCAGTTTCCATGACTACCCGTTCCCCCCGTCCTCGTGAAATTGAGGGGAAACATTATTACTTTGTCAGTCCCAGGGAGTTTGAGCAAAAGGTGGAGGCATCCGAACTGCTGGAATGGGCTGAATATGCCGGTAACTACTACGGAACCCCCCGGCGAGTGGTAGAGGAGTTACTCCGACAAGGCAACTCAGTCCTGCTAGAAATAGAACTAGAAGGGGCCAGACAGATCGCCGCTAGTTTTCCAGAAACCCTGAGAATCTTTATTTTACCGCCATCAATGTCCGAGTTAGAAAGACGCCTGCGCCGCCGTGAGAGCGAAGACGATGGGGCGATCGCCCGACGCTTGGAACGGGCGATCGTCGAAATTGCCGCCGCCGATGAATTTAACCTGCAGATTATCAACGACGATCTAGAAACTACCATAGCGGAGATCGAAGCCATTCTCTACCAGAATTGCGTAGGACGGGCGTCCCGCCTGTCCGAGACGTAGCGGGCGTCCCGCCTGTCCGTTATACCCAAGCTAGGCCCAAATCATACAAAAACACCTTTGGGCAACCTTACCCAAAGGCGAAAGATGTTGATTTGAGAAGTGTTCGGGAATTATATAGCCCTTAACAGTTTTTTGAGGTATTTCCTCTGGACTCCCGAAACCAAGAGAGTATCAACAAAACCCACAAGGCTTTCCATGTCTCTGGGGAGCTCTACCCGCACTACCCCAGAGACATCGATGGCTAATTCCTATAGGGGATGGAACAGCAGGTCGGGGAAAAAGCGGTTAAACTCAATCAGAATACCAGCCGTGATCGTCATCCAAACTGCCAGAATCACTGGCGCGAGGGAAAGATACTTGGATGGGGTCGAACTGAGGGTCACCCCTCAATCCTCCCTTTCAAAACCGGACTTGCGACTTTCACCGCATCCGGCTACTGGTTGACGGACCCTTTGTCATGGGTAGACATTGGTTAGGTTGCCCTTTCCTGTCCTTGTCTCATGAAATTTTGCCCTTACGTGATTGTACTTTACAGCAGACTACTTGATGCCTGGCGCAGGGGGGTTCGTGTGGGCGAAAGGCTTAACCCATTAATGCACTCTTTACTAACGTGGGCCTTCTTCGAGAGGGACCGCTTTTTCTTCTTTACCTGGCCTAGGACTTCATCCACCATGTATACTTTTGACGTGAATCCCTTGAAAGGGGTCAGCATCTAGTACCGTACCATTTTGGGGCTACTTTCTCCCTTGACTTTCCGCCATATCCGTCCTACGTCAGCATATCCTGGGCATTACCCCAGGCTTTGGCTTCTTAGGACATCCCTCCCCAATCCGCTTTCGCTTAACATCTAACTTGTCCAGAGGGACTGCTGAATTGAGGTTATAACGTTCCATGGAGTCAATATTGATACCCTTAGACCCCTGTTATACTCCGGGGGGTTTACGCGATACGGGATAGCCATTACGCACAGCTATCCGCACCCACCTTCCCCTTTTGGGGCCAGCGATAGCCTTATTTCGCTAGTTGCAGGTTACGAAGCTTACACAGGTTCACTTTCTTTAGTCATAGGTATCTTTCCTAGCGGTGTCCCCAGCTTAGGCTGCCAGGTAACCCACATTTAAGTCCTTGCTCTCCACCGCCGGTGATCTCACTCCGCAGCAGTTAGGACCGGTGTACCTCTCGTATCCAGAGGGAGGGATTTGGACCCTCAAAAACTCCATAGTTCATTGGCTAATGAAACCAACTTGGGCTGTTACAAGTCACTGACTTGTTTACGCCCTAACGTCTCGCACGAGTAAATCCTGCATGATTTATTCTCCAAAAAATACCACAAACAGAGACTAGCGGGGGGAAATGGGGATTTCGTTGTCAGAGGCAAACATTTCACCAGAGACAATATCTTTGAAAGCTGCTAAAGGCCACATAGGACCGGTTGCTACGCACTTGAGTGCCAAAGGTACATCAATGATGATTTCTTTTTCTTCAGGGTTCTTCTCTGAGCGAATTGCCATCAGATAGGCCCGACCGACCCAACCAATCCAACCGGTGATGTAGAGGAACAGAATGCTGGGAATCAGGAAATCACCAGCATGAGAGAAACGCCCATCCACAATCAGGTGGGGGAGTCCATCTTCGCCGCAGAGAGCTTGAGCATAACGATCGAACCGCGCCGCCCCGGAATTTGGGTCAGCAGTAGTATTCAGAGCATCTTCGGCCCGATCCTGAAACTCCTCTGATTGACTGCACGGTACCAAACCTGCAATA
Organism: Hormoscilla sp. SP12CHS1; assembly: GCA_014324065.1. Lineage (GTDB taxonomy): Bacteria > Cyanobacteriota > Cyanobacteriia > Cyanobacteriales > Desertifilaceae > Hormoscilla. The sequence goes on from JACOMV010000090.1 coordinate 10,850, forward strand.
TCGGCAGTAGCCGCTGGGACGCAACCAACCCAGAGACTAACGATCAATAGTAGAGCAAACAATCGTCGCATGGAATTGTTTCCTTTTGTTAAGAAATACCAACAAGGTGTGTTATGGAAAGGAATCATACTCGATCGCGGGATCGAAGTAAAGTTTAACGGAAGTACAACAGCCAATCCATTCCCATAAATTACCAGATAATGGCTACTATTTTAGCAATTGAAACCAGTTGTGACGAAACGGCGGTGGCTCTCGCAAACAATCGTAACGTTTTAAGTAGCATCGTCGCTTCCCAAATCGATGTTCACCGGCAGTATGGAGGTGTGGTGCCGGAGGTGGCGTCGCGCCGTCATCTGGAAACGATCAATGGGGCGATCGCCCAAGGGTTGCAAGCAGCAGATCTAGACTGGTCTAGTATAGATGGAGTGGCAGCAACCTGCGCGCCAGGGTTGGTGGGGGCCCTGTTGGTGGGGTTAACGACGGCGAAAACTCTGGCAATGGTGCATCAAAAGCCGTTTCTGGGAGTCCACCATCTGGAAGGACATATCTATGCTTCCTATCTGAGTACCCCAGAGTTAGCACCACCGTTCTTGTGTCTGCTGGTTTCTGGCGGTCACACTAGCTTGATTTACGTGCGCGATTGTGGTATGTATGAAACAATTGGCCAAACCCGGGATGATGCGGCCGGGGAAGCTTTTGATAAGGTCGCGCGGTTATTGGATTTGGGATATCCCGGCGGTCCAGCGATCGACTCCCTGGCCCGCGAGGGCAATGGGCAAGCCTTTCGGCTAGCCGAAGGAAAGGTATCTATGACAACCGGCGGCTATCATCCCTATGATTCCAGCTTTAGTGGCTTAAAGACAGCAGTATTGCGGTTGGTGCAGCAATTAAAGCAAGAGTCGGAGGAGTTGCCAGTTGCAGACATAGCGGCCAGCTTTCAGCATACTGTGGCCAAAGCACTAACCAAAAGGACGATCGCCGCTGCCCTAGACTACGGACTGAATACCATTGCCGTGGGTGGGGGAGTGGCAGCTAATAGTGGTCTGCGCTATCATTTACTTGCTGCTGGGGCAAGTCATAATTTGCAGGTCTTGTTTCCACCCCGGGCATTATGTACTGATAATGCGGCGATGATTGCCTGTGCCGCAGCAGATCATCTCCAGCGCGGACATCAATCTCCCTTGACTCTGTCAGCCCAGTCCCGGATGGCGATCGGCACCGTCATGGACTTGTACCGATGACGGAAAATCAAAAATGTTATCAGCAAAAATGTCTGCCACTCCCCTGGCAGCGGCTTCGATAGCTTCTCGGATCCCCATGTCTCCCGGTCGGGAGATGTCCCCCGGGAGCGCTGCGCTAGTCGCACGTTCCCAGCCGGAGCCTGGGAACGAGGGGGAGACATCGTACCCGCACAAAAGAGAAGATATCGCTGACTGACCGCATGACCGCGTCCTTGAGGATTCTGTTGGCGAATGGAGGGGATTACCCCCTAGGCGGTCGCCTGAGGTCCTAGACTAGCAAAACGAGAAA
>JACOMV010000091.1 GCA_014324065.1 Hormoscilla sp. SP12CHS1
ATAGCTGAATTGGGTCTGCATTGAGTATAGCTCTAGTTTAGCACAAAAATGTTCTACTTGTTTCCTGAACAAGCTGTACGTTGACTCACATATCTGACTAGATCGCCATCTCTATTAAATTATGACATGTTCCTTTAGAATTAGATAGACTGCGTCGGAAATTGAAGCCACCCAAGAGTTGGTTAAACGCGACTCTACTTGGTTTTTTATCAAATGAATCAACATCCTGACCAGAAATGATTCGATATTTTGAAAATTGCTTGTTTACTCATTCCCTCTAGCTCATCTACGATCGCCAAAGCGTCTTGATAGCGTTCCTCCAGGATGCTATTTCTTAGATCGATGAGTTTCGGCGTCATAAATCTTGCCGGGTGCATCCCGTTTTTGCTCTACCACGCCCTAGGAATGAGGGCACGAGGGTCTGTATCCCAAGACAAATGGAGCACATTAGAGGCAGAGCCTTTAGAATCTCATTCCCAGTCTCAGACTGGGAACGAGGGTCCGTGTCCCCAGACAAATATCTCGTTCCCAGTCTCTGGCTGTGTCCCCCGGTCGCTCGATGTCTCCCGGGAGCGCTAGTCGCACAAAAGGGAGACATCGTACTCGCACAAAAGGGGGGACACAGGGCAAGTAACGGTCCCCAGAGGCTCTGCCTCCTGTTAAGACGCTAATCAAAAATCATAAATGTTATCGCATTTATGAAGCTTCCAAAGCCTTCTTTCTTTTTCCTCTTGCCATTCTTTAGCAATCTGTGCCACTTCCTCGATTTCCTCAAAATCAACCCGCATTACAGCCTTTTCAACTTCCACACCCAAAGCCGTGCTGACTTCAATAATTTATACAAAACTGGCACATTGATAATCTGTATCTTCATACTCCTTAACCCGCTGTGACTCAATTACTAGTCTCTCGGCTAATTCTTGCTGGCTAATTTTGGCCGCCATCCTGGCTTTAATTAAAACCCATGGCAGGTGAGAGGTGATTCTGCCTGAGAGCGAAAATACTTATTTCCTTAGCTGGACATGCTCCCGGGGCTTGGGGCTACGACCAGCAGCAGGGGACAGGCTGGGCGGGCTGGGGACCAGCAGGGTCAAAACAGCCTACAATTGCCGCCTGGCGGTGTCTCCCGACCCCTAGGAGCACTACCCAGGAGACACCGGAAGCAGATATTAGCAAAACTTAACATTTATAGTAATAAACATTTGTCATCAGAGGAACCAGGATTCTGATAGACTAATACCTTAGAAATACGATGATCTAAGATTGGGATTGACTCAGGAGGCTGAAAATCCAGTGATAGAGAGTACGATAGGTCTAGAGATTATTGAGGTGGTCGAGCAAGCCGCGATCGCCTCGGCTCGGTGGATGGGCAAAGGAGAAAAAAACACCGCCGATCAGGTGGCAGTCGAAGCCATGCGGGAGCGGATGAACAAGATTTATATGCGGGGACGCATCGTGATCGGTGAAGGAGAGCGGGACGAAGCCCCCATGCTCTACATCGGTGAAGAATTGGGCATTTGTACCCAGGAAAATGCCAAAGATTTCTGCAATCCCGACGAACTGATTGAAATTGACATCGCAGTTGACCCCTGTGAAGGCACCAACCTGGTGGCTTACGGGCAACCGGGCTCAATGGCAGTATTGGCAATCTCAGAAAAAGGCGGTTTGTTCGCAGCGCCAGACTTCTACATGAAAAAACTGGCAGCACCGCCGGCGGCAAAAAACCATGTAGATATCCGCAAATCAGCCACGGAAAACCTGAAAATCATCTCAGATTGCATGGACCGCTCCGTTGATGAACTGGTGGTGGTGGTCATGGACCGTCCCCGTCACAAAGACCTGATCGAGGAAATCCGCCAAGCGGGTGCCAGGGTGCGACTGATCAGCGATGGAGATGTATCAGCGGCCCTGAGTTGTGCCTTTGCGGGTACTAACATCCACGCCCTGATGGGCATTGGTGCGGCACCAGAAGGTGTAATCTCTGCCGCAGCCATGCGCTGCTTGGGAGGTCATTTCCAAGGACAGCTGATCTACGATCCAGAAATAGTCAAAACGGGATTGATTGGCGAAAGCAAAGAGAGCAACATCAATCGGCTCAAAGAAATGGGAATTGAAAACCCAGATAAGGTTTATAATGCTGAGGAGCTAGCCAATGGGGAAACAGTGCTGTTTGCTGCTTGCGGGATTACTCCAGGAACCCTGATGGAAGGAGTGCGGTATTTCCACGGCGGCGCACGGACTCAAAGTCTGGTGATCTCCAGCCAGTCAAAAACAGCAAGATTTGTTGATACTATCCATATGTCAGATCAGCCAAAATGGCTGGAATTGCGTTAGGAATCATTGTTCATGGTTTATTGCGATGGGCAATGAATCATGAACAATGCCCAGCAGATGACCAGAGAAAAATTAAACAGGAGCATATGAACATTGCAGTCGTAGGTTTAAGCCATAAGACAGCCCCGGTGGAAGTAAGGGAAAAAATTAGCATTGCCGAACCGCAGATAGAAGGGGCGAACGCAGCTCTGAAGAACTATCCTCACATAGAAGAAGTGGCGATCGTTAGCACCTGCAATAGACTAGAAATTTACATCGTGACCAACTCTGCTCAACAGGCAGTCTGGGAAGTGATCCAGTTTCTAGGCGATCGCAGCAAAACCCCAGGCCATCATTTACGTCCTCATTTATTTATCTTACTGCGGGAAGACGCCGTGATGCAGCTGATGCGGGTAGCAGCTGGTTTAGATAGCCTGGTGTTAGGGGAAGGACAAATTCTATCTCAGGTGAAACAAGCTCACAAACTGGGTCAGCAGTATAAGGGAGTAGGGCGGATCCTGAACAGACTGTTGAAACAGGCGATCGCCGCCGGGAAAAGAGTCCGCACGGAAACAAATATTGGCACGGGAGCTGTTTCCATCAGTTCAGCGGCGGTAGAATTAGCCCAAGTGAAGGTGGAAAATATCGCAGCTTGTCGGATCGCAATTGTGGGGGCGGGGAAAATGTCCCGCTTGCTAGTGCAACACCTGCTAGCAAAAGGCGCAACTCAAATCTCAATTATCAATCGTTCTATGCAGCGGGCAGAAGAATTGGCAAGTCAGTTCCAAAACGCCCAGTTGCAATTATATCCCCTCTCGGAAATGATGAGCGCGATCGCGGCCTCGGATGTAGTGTTTACGAGTACGGGTGCGACCCAGCCGCTGCTAAATCGTGCCCAGTTGGAAGCAGTCCTGGATGCAACTCGCTCTGTAATGCTGTTTGATATTTCTGTGCCGCGCAACGTGGATGCAGATGTGAATCAGCTAAGTAATGTGCAGGCGTTTAATGTGGATGACTTGAAGGCGGTGGTAGCTCAAAATACAGAAAGCCGCCGTCAGATGGCGGCTGTTGCGGCAGTTATGTTAGAAGAGGAATGCGAAGCATTTGAAGTCTGGTGGCGCAGTTTGGAAACAGTTCCTACGATCAATAGCTTGCGGAGCAAAATTGAAACAATTCGCGAACAAGAGTTAGAAAAAGCTTTGTCGAGATTGGGTTCGGAATTTGCGGAAAAGCATCAAGAAGTGATAGAAGCATTGACTCGCGGAATAGTCAATAAAATTCTCCACGATCCCATGGTACAGCTGCGGGCGCAGCAGGATATAGAGGCCAGACGCCACGCAATGGAAACATTGAAAACGCTGTTTAATCTGGAAACGGAAGCAATATCAGGCCAGCAGTACAGCTAAAAAAGTTGTTAGTTGTTAGTTGTGGGTTGTGGGTTGTGGGTTGTTATTGACTACTGACTACTAACCACTGACTACTAACCATTGACCTTAGCAATTAGCAATTAACAAGCAATAAGCTGTTGATAGTTGAATTTGCACCCATTACGAAGTAGCGTTAGCCTGTGCGTAGCACTAGAAAAGCTTAGAGATTGACGATAAATTATTTTCCCAATTTTAAGTTGAAAATTTTGAATTTTGAATTAATTATGGCATGGTTAAAAAAAAGAAGCAGTTGGCTGATAGTCCTGCTATTGGGACTGTGGTTTACTATTGACATAATATCAGATCTAGTAGCAGAAGGTTTATGGTTTCAGGAAGTAGGTTATTTATCAGCATTTCAGTTGCGGATAAAAACTCAGGGAATGTTGTGGGCGATCGGGCTGTGGTTGTCGGGGATGTTGATGCTAGGAAATCTGGGAGTAGCTTCGAGACTAAAACATCCCCGAAACCTACCAGAAGAAAGATATAAAGAGAATAGTAAAAACATAGTTTTAGGCTGGTTGCTCTTTTGGGTGCTGGGATTAACTCTGGTTTTAGGGTTGCTGTTACTGCAATATGGAAATGTGGTGATAGATTACTGGTATCCAAATTGGTCAGCAGCGATGGCCTATCCAGAACTGCCACCGCGCTTTCGACCGGAATCAATTTTACAGACAATACAGCAACTGCCTGATCGCCCGATAGAACTAGGTTTTCTGCTGGGTTTGCCAGTAGTTATCTGCATGGCCGCAGAATTGGTATTAAGCGCGATCGCCATTGCCATAAGTTTAGGCTTTGGTTTGATTCTGTCCGGACATTGGACCAGGGTATTACAGTATTTCCATCCCACCCCCTTTAACAGTAGCGATCCGCTATTCGGCCAGGATATCAACTGGTATGTCTTCACCTTGCCAGTATTGCACCTGCTGGAATTTTGGCTAGTGGTGTTGTCTGTATTCACTCTAGTAGCTGTCGCCCTAGTATACTTACTATCGGGCAACAGCTTGTCTCAAGGGATATTTCCAGGATTTTCAGTCCGCCAACGACGCCACTTGCAACTGAATAGCGCTGGCGTCATGTTCAGCGTCGCCTACAGCTATTGGCTATCCCGTTATGAATTGCTCTATTCTCCACGAGGGGTAACTTACGGTGCTTCTTATACCGACGTTACTACTCAGTTGCCCCTGATCTCGTTTCTCAGTTGGTTGGCAGGGGCGATCGTCATTATCCTGTTAGTGCGAGTGATTTTCTTGTCGAGAAAAAAGAACCTATGGCCTTATGTAGTCTATGCGATCGTATTGTTTTTGGCAGTTGCTAGTGCTACCACTTATCTGGTGCCAGCAGTGGTGCAAGGTCTGGTCGTACAACCCAACGAATTGGAACGGGAAACCCCCTACATCGAACGTAGTATCTCAGGAACACGCGCGGCCTTTGGTCTAGAAGATATTGAAGTTAAACCCTTCGATCCTCAAGGTAATCTGACATTCTCTGACCTGCAAAACAATCAACTTACCATTAAAAACATTCGCCTCTGGGATACCCGTCCCCTGCTGCAAACCAATCGCCAGTTGCAACAAATTCGCCTCTACTACAAATTCCGCGATGCTGATATCGAACGCTACACCCTGAAAGCAGAAGATTCAGACCGGGCAGAAAAGCAACAGGTGATCGTGGTAGGGCGGGAGTTAGACTACTCTGAGGTTCCTCCTCAAGCGAAAACCTGGGTAAACGAACATCTAGTCTACAGCCACGGCTATGGCTTTACCATGTCTCCTGTAAATACTGCCACTCCCGAAGGTCTGCCAGACTACTTTGTGAAGGATCTGAGGGTTGACGAAGAAACAGGTGTTGGCACCCTCTGGACAAAAAGTAAACGAATTCGTGATAGTATTCCCATCGGCAAGCCCCGGATTTATTACGGGGAACTCACTAACAACTACGTGACGATCCCCAGTTTGGAACCGGAATTGGACTATCCTAGTAGTGATGAAAATGAATACAACCATTACGATGGCACGGGTGGCGTGCCTATTAATTCTGCGTGGCGCAGAATATTGTTTGCTAAGTATCTGAAAAATTGGCAAATGCTGCTGACTAGGTACTTCACTCCGGAAACTAAGGTGCTGTTCCGCCGTAATATTCATCAGCGCATCCGGGCGATCGCCCCTTTCTTGCAGTTCGACAGCGACCCTTACCTAGTGGTGGCAAACACTGATTTGTATAACGACAACGATCGCTGGCAGGCTAACAATTATCTATACTGGATTGTAGATGCCTATACGACCAGCGATCGCTACCCCTATTCCGACCCGGGAGAACACCCCTTTAACTATATCCGCAACTCTGTCAAAGTCATAATTGATGCCTATAACGGCGACGTGCAATTTTTCGTAGCCGACCCCCTAGACCCAATTATTACCACTTGGCAGTCAATTTTTCCCGATATGTTCCAACCGCTGGAGGCCCTGCCCATTACCCTGCGAGTCCATATTCGCTATCCCGAGGATTTGTTTAACATTCAATCGGAGCGCTTGTTAACCTATCACATGACAGACCCCCAGGTATTTTACAACCGGGAAGACCAGTGGCGGGTGCCCCGAGAAATCTATGGGAATGAAACCCAAGAGATCGAACCCTACTACTTAATCATGAAGCTGCCCGAAGAAACAGCAGAAGAATTAATCCTGCTGCACCCATTTACTCCAGTCAGTCGTAACAACATGATCGCCTGGCTCGCGGGTCGCTCCGATGGCAAGCAATATGGTAAGCTACTTCTGTACAAGTTTCCCAAACAGCAATTGATCTATGGTTCAGAGCAAATTGATGCCCTGATCAATCAAGACCCAGAAATCTCCCAGCAAATTTCCCTGTGGAATCGGCAGGGTTCCCGCGCAGTGCAGGGGAATCTCTTGGTCATCCCGATCGAACAATCCCTGCTATACGTCGAACCTCTGTACCTGGAAGCTACCCAAAACTCTCTACCCACATTAGTGCGAGTGATCGTAGTTTACCAAAACCGCATCGTTATGGCCCAAACCCTCTCACAAGCACTCGAGCAGATTTTCCAGCAACCATCCCTTCAAAATTCAAAATTATTGCATTGACAACTGACAACTGACATGCTATATGTTTTCATTGACATGCTCCCGGAGTAAATCACCTCACAGCTGCGTGTAAATCTTGGGACGCCAGGGAACCCATCCATCAGCGTCCCCGTTCATATCTACCCAGAGGGCTATATCGCGAACCTCACAAGAAACTCGGTTTCGCCAATACTTGACCGATGTTCTAGATGGAAAGCATCGGGCAGTACCGGTATTGGTCAAGGTCCCATATCCCAGCCTATTTCTTCACTATACATTCCCTAGTCATGGATGCCAATGTGATAAAAGTTACTTTTATCACATTGGCATAACTGACACCCTATTGGGGCGGCCTAGTCTCTTTCTGCTCGGCTGTTGCAAAAGGAACAGCTTGCAACTCGTCAATACACTGATCTATAATTGGCTGGATGCGTTCGCAAGTTAGGCGACGAGCCTCATCGGCAGACAGGTTTTGGCTTTTAGATTCATGCCAGCATCTATCAATCTCTCTGGCAAGGGCCAGCAAGACTTGGGCCAGGGCTACAGGCACCCTAATGGTCTTAGTTTCTCCCAAGTTCCATGTTGGTTTGAACAGCGGTGCATTTTTGCGGAAACCTCCTCTTGCCATAGTGGTTGACTCCTCATGAAAACGGTGGGTAATATATACTTGGCTGCTTAAACGATAAACTTACTGGTGGCGAGTCATCCAGCGTTGCGAGCAACTCCCGACGTCCGACAGCTGGACAGTTTTCCCAAGCTAGTCCAAAACAGAAATTAGGGTCTAATACCTAAAGGTAGAAGTTGAGGGAGCATGTCTTGTTTGAGAGATGGCTAATTGAGAATAGCGTTCCCAGGCGGTCCCCACGGAACGAGGAGAATTGTTGATGATTTATTCATGTCCATAGCGCGACAGCGTACCAAGCGCGTCGTCCGGCGCAGCGCTGCACGCGCAGGAAAATGGCTTACCCATGCCGTGCGGCACTTCGGATCGCGCAATTGGCAATTGTCCATTCCCATGCTTTTTGGGAACTGGTGGTATGGGATAATTGGGTTGACTCGACTGACCGCTACCGCACAGCTAAACTGGTGATGGCAAAAATGAGTTGAGAGAAGCTATGGACACGGCTACGCCTGCGACACTCTGGCAACGCTATCAAGATTGGCTTTATTATCACGAGGGGTTGGGATTTTACCTCGATGTTAGCCGCATGGGGTTTGATGATGCTTTCGTTGAGGCCATGAGGCCCAAGTTGGACAAGGCTTTTGCGGATATGGCGGCCTTGGAAAAGGGGGCGATCGCCAACCCGGACGAAAACCGGATGGTGGGTCATTACTGGCTGCGAAACCCGGATTTGGCCCCCACAGCTCTCCTGAAACAAGAAATTGTCGAAACTCTCGAACAGATAGAATCTTTTGTCCACAAGGTTCTATCTGGTGAGATCCATCCGCCCCAGGCCCCCAAATTCACAGATATACTCTCCATCGGGATTGGCGGATCTGCCCTGGGCCCTCAGTTTGTCGCCCAGGCCCTGGCCCCGATTGACCCGCCTCTGGTAATTCACTTTATAGACAATACCGATCCAGCTGGCATTGATGACATTTTGATCGAGTTGGAACACCGACTTAATACTACCCTGGTATTAGTCATCTCCAAATCAGGGGGAACGCCGGATACCCGCAACGGCATGATTGAGCTGCAAAAGGCCTATGAATCCCAACAGATTCCCCATTCACCCCACTTCGTCGCCATCACTGGCCATGATAGCAAACTGGAAAAACTGGCAAAATCTGAAGGCTGGGTGGCCACCTTCCCCATGCATGACTGGGTAGGCGGACGGACTTCGGAGATGTCAGCGGTGGGGTTGTTGCCAGCTGCTTTGCAAGGCATTGATATCCAGCAGATGCTGGCCGGGGCTAAGGAAATGGACTCTGCTACCCGCATCCAGCAGCTGAAAAATAATCCCGCTGTCCTATTGGCCTTATCTTGGTACTTCGCTGGTAACGGCAAGGGGGAAAAAGATATGGTGGTCTTGCCCTATAAGGACAGTCTGCTGCTGTTTAGTCGCTACCTGCAACAGTTGGTCATGGAATCTCTGGGTAAGGAGAAGGATCTCGACGGTAATATTGTCCATCAGGGGATTGCTGTCTATGGTAACAAAGGTTCTACTGACCAACATGCCTTCGTGCAGCAGCTGCGGGAAGGGGTCCCCAATTTCTTTATCACCTTCATCGAAGTGTTAGAGGACCGCAAAGGAACTTCTCCAGAATTGGAAGCGGGCGTTACGGCGGGAGACTATCTGTCTGGTTTCTTGCAGGGTACTCGCAAGGCTTTGTATGAAAATCAGCGTGATTCGATCACTGTCACTATACCAGAAGTTAATCCTCGCACGGTGGGGGCTTTGATCGCCCTGTACGATCGGACAGTAGGTTTGTACGGTTCCCTGGTAAATATCAACGCCTATCACCAACCCGGTGTGGAAGCTGGTAAGAAGGCGGCAGCGGAGATTCTGGACTTGCAGCGTCGGGTGATGCAAGCTTTACAGGAGCAAAAGCAGTCCCTGTCTCTGGTAGAGTTGGCAGATGCTGCTGAGGCCTCTGAAGAAATAGAGTCGATTTATAAGATTGTCCGACATCTGGCAGCTAATCATCGGGGTGTGGTTTTAGAGGGCAATTTGGCTCAACCGGGTAGCTTAAGGGTGTCTGCTAATTAACAGGTAACCTCCACCTCGCATCCGCACCCCGCACCGGAACCCGTTCCCAGGCTTCGCCGTGGGAACGAGGGGTGGGGCTAGGTAGGAGAACGAAGCCCGCCTTGTATGTTGGAATAGAGAAGGGACATCAGGGTAGAAAGCTATCGATAAGTCCGTAGCCCGCCATAGGTCAATTGAACCTGTCGCGCAGAACTATACCCCTCCGATGTGCGATGCGCGCGCTAGCAGTACGAATACGATGTCCCCTATGCATGTGCTCCTAGCGCTCCCCGGGGACATCGAGCGCGCAGAGCACATCGGGGACTGTCAACTAATTGCCCAGTTAGCCCAACAAAACCAACCTCCAGCCCTGGAGTCCATCCCCATCAGAAGTACAGCAACTACAAGCATTGATTCGACAACCAATCGTCAGTGCAAAATCTACGTCAGACGGAAGTTAACCGGCTTAACTCCGCAAATTTTGCAAGATTGCGTTGTGCAGTTGGAACGAACAGCACATTGCTTTTCTCGATGGACACCCTTGAGCAAATCTTACAGCTCCGGGCTGAGTTCATTCATACTCATCAGAACCTGAAGCAAAGCCTTGAATTACTCCTGTCGATTCCCGGTGTAGGTGAACTGACGGCGGCTAACTACTAGCCGAAGAGATTGGCACGGCCCGATAGTGCGAGTCTCGTATCCGCTCATGCTAGGGTCACACCAAGGCAGCAGATTTCTGGCTCTTCAGTACGAGGTAAAACTCGTCTCTGTAAGACCGGGCAATGGGAAGCAACGCCGGGGCATTATATATGCCAGCCATGTCAGCTCGACGTTAACACCCTGTGCGCCCGGCATTTTGCGATCGCCTGCTGGAAAGGGGTAAGGCGGGCGCGAGCAATTAGAAGTGCGGCCATGCATAAGCTATTGTGTCTTGCCATAGGGTCTTGAAGTAGGGAAAACCGTTTGACCAACTATGCCAAAAAATGCTCGCCACCTCTTGACATTCTTCATAGGATCTGCGCGGGCTTCCTCTCATGCCCAGATTATCGAAGCATTTGGCAATGTCAGCGTCCAGCATCACTTGACGCAGTGTCTCCTGGGAGCTCGATGTCTCCACGCCTTGCGCTAATCGTACTACTCCCTGCGCGCGCGGTTGAGCACTGCGCATCGGATAAGCTGACTGCATTTTTCAAATCACCGTAATTCATCTCTTGCATCCGGCAGTTCATCTTCCACTAGCCGCAGGCGGGGATACCGGTAGGCGACAACAGTAGTTAGCACGCTCGACGCTCCCATAATCATAAAAATTAAGCCAATTCCCCGACCAGGCCCAACCCCAATAATTTGTCCCACACTCTTTGCTAATAAACCGTCGGTGGCCATTAAGGGTTCAAAGACTCGGTCCGCTAAAGGTCCAGCAATCAGATATCCTAGGGGCAAGGATGAACTAGCAATCATCTGTCTGGTTGCAAAGACTCTTCCTTGAACCCTAGGGGCAACTTTTCTTTGCCAGATAACCTGACTACAACCACGGCTAATCGGTACGCCAAATAAGAAGAGGAAGGCAGAAAGGGCGAGGAGTTTTACTTCTGTGTGTAATCCAGCGACCAAGATACATATTCCTCCCAAAAACCCAAAGCCCAATACACCGTCAATCAATCTTTTTGGTCCTCTCCAAGTACTCATTACTAGGCTTCCGATTACCATCCCTATACCTGCAAAAGACATGATGCCTCCTAGAGTCTTAACATCAGCAATAATCAATGCTAGAGGGGGAATTAGTACCTGAACCACTGCTATCATAAAATTCCTAGTGGCAAATAATATGAGTAAGGCTAATAGTCCAGGTCGAGCGGTGATATACCTCCAACCATCAGCCGACTCTTGCAGCAGTGAACTTTTACCAGTTTTTTCAGTTACAATGGCTTAGGCATCAGGGAAACGTACCGTTAAAAGGGTGACAAGGGCGAAGAAGAAATTAGCAAAGTCCAGCAGGATAACTCCCTGAGGCTGGATGGTTACTAGCAGAATGCTTCCCAACATAGGTGAGATGAGTTAGCCCACTGCTTCCCCTATTTGGGTCATGCCACTTGCACGACCTAAGTGTTTAGGGGAACTAGCAGGGTGATAGCTGCACTATAGGCTGGCTGTTGGAAAGCGCTAAAGGTGGAACTAAGGCCCACCGCTAGGTAGATATGCCAGATTTCTAGATGATTGGTGGCCAGTCCAAGGGCGATCGCTGCTGTACTTAGACCTGCGAGTCGCTGAGAATCATTGCCCAGCGACGATTCCACCTATCTACTAAAGCTCCAACTATGGGGGAAATTAAAATACCTGGTAAGAGAGTGAATAGGGAGATGAGGGCTGACTGGGTAACTGACCCGGTGCGTTGGTACACCCATACTCCTAGGGTAAAGCCAGTAATATGGGACCCTATGAGGGAGACTAGCTGTCCGAACCAGATCGGGAGGAAGATTCTCATTCCATGAGCTTTCCGATATTGGGTCATCTTATCCTAAATTATTTGGTCAAGGCTGACTCCAAGCCGTTCTGCTAGAACCTGGACGTGGGGATTAGTCATCATGGTCTCATGATTTCCCGGTACGAAATGAACCTCCACTGGGTCGGGAGAAAACTTGTTCCACCCCCAAGTTGGATCTTGCAGAATCTCAGATAGCTCATCTGGGAGCATCTTTACAGAATGGAATTCCCTAGCTCGGAATAAGGTAATTGGAGTCTTCCGGACCTCAGTAGGGGCATAATAAGTTACAGCTTGTTCAGGAAACAAGTAGAACATTTTTGTGCTAAACTAGAGCTATACTCAATGCAGACCCAATTCAGCT
>JACOMV010000092.1 GCA_014324065.1 Hormoscilla sp. SP12CHS1
GCTGATGGGAACAAATACGTTTAAGAACTGGTTTACTAAATGCTGTTATTGTACTAATTAAATAGCGAACAAGCTTTAAGGGACTTGCGGTTTATTAATGTACCACGTGAGGACTGACAGTTACTCTTTCTCTTATTTCTAGTCTGGTTCAAAATGCCTCAAACCCGCATTCTGAGAGTCTCTAAGATCCCTAACTTCGAAGGACGAACTCCTCCTAGTCCATCAACTATCAACATTTAATTAATATTGGATGCGATCGGGAGTTTGACCCTTCTGGACATTTTTCTCCAAAAACTCGATTATTTTCCCGGCCACATCAATTTTAGTTGAAGTTTCAATCCCTTCTAGTCCCGGGGAAGAATTCACCTCCATCACTACTGGACCGTGGTTCGATCGCAGGATATCCACACCTGCTACCTTCAGTCCCATTTTCTTGGCCGCCCGCACTGCTGTCGAACGTTCTTCGGGTGTCAACTTAATTAGTTCTGCTGTGCCACCCCGGTGCAGGTTAGACCGGAATTCTCCTGGTGCCCCCTGTCGCTTCATTGATGCCACTACCTTATCACCAATTACAAAACAGCGAATATCAGCACCACCTGCTTCCTTTATAAACTCCTGCACCAGGATATTCGCATCCAAACCGCGAAAGGCTTCAATCACCGATTCTGCCGCTTTATCTGTTTCCGCTAGCACCACTCCTATTCCTTGGGTTCCTTCTAATAGTTTAATCACTAAAGGCGCACCGCCAACAATATCGATCAAGCCTTCAATATCTTTGGTAGAATGGGCAAAACCAGTAACCGGCAATCCTATTCCTTCTTTAGCTAGCAATTGCATGCAGCGCAGCTTATCCCGGGAACGAGAAATTGCTTGGGATGAATTGGCCGAGAATACCCCCATGATTTCAAACTGCCGCACGACAGCAGTGCCGTAGAAAGTTGAGGATTTTTAGGAAACACGGCCAAGACTCGGGGCGGATCGAATTCCTCTGCGGCCCGCTGTGCTAGCACGAAGTTTACCTCCCCATTTTTAGTCATCGCTAGGAATGTCCCCATTGATTCTAATCCCGCCTCTTCTAGAACCTGAGTATCCATCGCACTACTCAAAAACACCCGCAGATTTTCATTTTCTGCTTGCTTGACTGCTGCTGCATTGGTGTCAATCAGCACTACGGACTCATCTCGTTCTTGGAACATACGGGCAATCAGACGGGCCAAAGGATTTGAACCGACGATCACAGCCCCCTGACGTCCAGTGGCGGTGACTTGCAATAGAGAAGCTACCAATTGAGCTGTCAGTCCTTGCATCACCACTGTCATCATAATTGTCAGGAATACTAGTGCTTTGATCGATTCACCGCCCTTGGGTCCAATCCAGCTGAGAAATAGTTTCTGACGCCAGTTGAATCCGCTTTTGAGAGTGCACATCCAGATGCAAAGGGGGCGCACTAGGAACATTAGTACTAATACGGTCAATAGACTGCCCCACCCCAGGGCCACGATACTTGCCAGAGACAGATCTGCTGCCAGGAGAATAAATAGCACGGAAACAGCTAAAACAGTCAGCTGACCCTTAAATCGGCGCAAGTTCCGCAGTTCTGGCACATTAGCAGCACTCTGGACCAGTCCCCCTACCACTGTTGTCATCAGTCCCGACTCGTCCCGGATATATTGGGCAAAGCCATACAAGCCCCACAAACCTGCTAATACTACCAGATTTTTTAGTTCTTCCGAGAGAATGTCAGCTTGTTTGAGAAACTGGCCCAGGGCCCAGCCTCCTGATGCCCCGATCGCCGTACCAATGCCCAGACGGATGACTAAACCCGTGAGTAACTTTTGCGGATCGGCATCACCGCCATTTAAGACCACATCTAGCACTAAGACAGCCAGAATAGCTCCCACTGGGTCGATCAGCACCCCTTCACTTTCCAGTAAAGTAGCTACTTGCCGATCGACCTGTACCTGCTTGAGCAGCGGACCAATCACCGTCGGTCCGGTGACCACGACCAAAGAGGCGTAGAGAAAGGCCAGCGGCCAAGGGAATTCGGCTAAGAAATGAGCAGCAACTCCGCCTCCAATGAGGGTGATTATAGGCCCGATCGTGACTAAATTCCGGAGACTGCTAGAAATTTTACTCAAGTCTCGCACTTGCAGATTCAGTCCCCCTTCAAACAGAATTAAAGCAACTGACAGAGAGACAATCACTTCTAGACCATCTCCCAGCAACTGGGGATGAATCAAACTCAAGCCATCTGGTCCCAAGAGGATGCCGAACAATAGTAAGAATACAATGCCGGGGACTTTCAGGTACTTACCCAGGACTTGAGCGCCGATGCCTGCCATGACGGTAATCACCATCAGCACAGTAATATCAAAAGGTGCTTCCATAATGCAATGTTTTGTTTGTTGTCGCCCAGTTTGTTGTGGCGCTTTAGCGCCAGAGGTGGGCATTGCCCACCTACGCTATCTATTCTGGTAACTGATACTGGGATACAATCCGCTGGGCATATTCTGGCACATGTGCGGCTAATTTTTCTGGGTGATGGCGCTTCACGTACAGATAATTGCGAGTGAAGTGGGAATCTATGGAGAAACGAGCATATTCTAAACCTTTTGGTCCAATTTTTTCAATTACCACACCCATGAGTTTTGCGGCCCACATGGGGAGAGTAACGCCTTTGTCATAGGCGGGAATGCTTTGTTGCACGGCTTGATGCCTGTCTCCTTTGGACATCACGGGCCTAGTTTCCACTAGCTGATCTACTAAGTCTAGCATTTCTTGTCCCCGATCGTTCCGGACTAGAATCCACTGCCAACCAAAGGGTGCGCCCATGTAGCCTACGACTAAGTCTGCCAGAGAATTGACATAATCAAAGCAACTCATGCAGGATGGGGCAAAGACATCTTTGAGTTCTTTGGTATTCAGTCCGAAAAAGGGGACTTTTTCTATGGAACCATCTGCATGTTTGAAATGGACTTGGAAATCCTGCATGAATTCATAATGTACTACGGTATCGGGCGATCGGCTGGTGGTGTCTAGGAATTTCTGCAACCCGGCGCGGGTGACGTTATCTACGCAGGGAGTGCCTAAAACGTAGAGTTTCTCTAATCCTAGCTGTTTCTCGACGGCCCGTAATGCTTCGATCTGACAACCGACGCCAATGACAAGCAGGCGCTGCATCCCGGATTTTTCCACTTCCTCTAATACGGAAAGGTTAGGAGAGAGGGTAGGTTTGTTCACCCGGGCTGCGAGAATTTCTTCAGGCGATCGGGCGATAATGGGCATGGGTTGAAAGCGGTCTTCCTTGGTATTTTGCACGCAAACTACCCCTTCTACTTTACCGCTAGTTAGCATTTCAATGGCAATAGTGCTGACAATACCCGTCCATTGTGCCCCTTCTATGGGTTCAGTTTTCCGCGCGGCCATCATGGTTTGATGGACGCCGAAGTAGCAATCATCCTCTTTGTCTAGGTCGCGCGATCGCCCGTGGGTTTGGGTTTCCAGTTGGGGGATCTGCTGATTAAGGAAAGCACAGGCTTCCTTGACATAATGGATGTAGTATGTATCGCACAGCCCGCATTCGCTACAGAGTTCCTTGGCAGGGCGAGGGCTACCGGGTTTGAGGGCTTTGGCCTTTTTGTGCTTGGGGGTTTGTTGTATGGTTGAGGTCATTCTTTCTGCTATACTGAGATCTGCTTTCTCAACCATACCTCAGAAGCGATCGACCTGCGCGATCGAGATTTAACGGTAACACCCAGGATATAGCTTCCGCGAACCCTATGACTGGGGTCTTTGCTTCTGGTTTGACCTACTGTACGCTATTTATTGCGCGTTTGCCGATCGCCTGGAACAACGGGACGAATCAAATCTCCCATAGCAAGTCCTTTCTCTTTATTTTTTGGAGTAAATCACAAGCTGTCCGCTTCGATCCTTTCTTTCCAATTTCAAACCCACTCGATTGAAAAGCTCTTCAATTGAATTGCCCTTAAAAATCCTGTAAATCAGTTGCTGTTGAGCTAATAGCTGATTCTTCTTGAAAAAGTAAAAACTTTTCTCTATACAGTCTTTTTCACTTGTGGATTCAACAATTTATTGAGAGTAGACTATTTCTCCCGGCAAATATTTATCAAATTTTTCATGTAACCCTTGAATATTAATGACAAACAACCCCCTCTTTTTGAGACAATTCGCAATATTTTGCAGCGCCGTTACTTTCATCATTAGTCAGATGCGTATACAAGTCGCAATCACTGCCATTATCTACAAATGCACACAGTCCGCCTTGGGAAATGGCAACGTCAAAGCGCTCGGTAATCGACATGGAAACAATATCCGCTTCAAACAGTTTAACACGATCGCCCAATCGCTTTTTGGCAATCTCCAGCATTGCCGGAGTGTGATCCATGCCCGTCAAATTGTACTGAGGATCGATTTCTAACAGTTGTTCTAACAGTAAACCCGTTCCCGCTCCAATTTCAATGATGTTTTGGTTCGTGGATACGATCTCGGCGATCGCAAGAGCGATTTGATCGTACTTATAGTAGCCACTGGTCATCAATAGATCGTAGTAATCTGCAATACCTGTGTATTCGTTCATAATCTAGATCCTCACAAAAATAGCAGTTAATGGGACCGGCGGGGAAGTCACCCTCCCCGTTTCCCATTCTCAACCAGACGTGAGACACATCCCAAATCCCGATCTGATTCGGACGTAATCTCTGTCACTAGATACGGAGACATCATACAGCGGTTAACAGTCTTTTGTCAAGCTAGAGGTCAAGAGGGTAGTGGTCAAGATGTAGTGATTTGACTAACGAGGGTGAGTTTCAGGCGCTAAAATAACTACTTGCGATCCACTATCCTGGCAGCCATTCCTTATTTACGTCCAGTAATAGCAGACTCTCACTCTCATGTCCGACAGGCGGCCCAAACTGCGATAGCCCAACTCCAAGCAGAGATGGCAGCAGGTCGAGACCCGATTCCCGGATGATTAATCAGATTTTAGCACCTGTCGTCAGTAAAGGTTGTCGCTAAGATTGGGCGAAGCACTTGCTATGTTATCTTATTAGTGATGCCCAAATATATTGGCTTCACCCCTACAGAGAAATATCCTGCTAAACTATGTTATCCAGATCTCGATCCTTAGAGGCTATCGCCTTAGATGAACCATAAATACTCAACCCTGAGCAAACGCTAAAGCGTTTACTACAAACGGGCAAACGCTTTAGCGTTTACTACAAACTGCGCTTACTACAAACTGCGCGATCGTCACCCTCCTCTACAACTTGTGGGATATAATTGATGGAAAAGTCAAGGTCTATAAACTCTATGACTATTGTATTACCTTAATAATTTTAGGCATTTGCCGCCTCAGTTAGCCTAAACGGATCGACGCCATAATCTACTAACTTACTCAAAAATACGACACGCGGCACCCCTGCCATATTAGTAGCTACCCCGTCAGAAGTTTCCCTTTACCTAATTCATAGAGTTTAACAGCAGAAGCAAGGCGCATTTCATCCCCTAGCTGTTTGGGTGTCAGATGCAGTGCCGACAATACCTCTTCTGGTAAGGTCATAGTAATTTCACTCATTGGATAATGGGTCTCCTTCTTCCTTAAACCGTCAGTAAGCATAATAACACTGCTTCTGTCCACTCTACGACTGCGCCGTAGCTGTCCCCCGTATGTCCTCCCAATTTGTGATTAAACCAGGCCCCGACCAGAAAGGCGATCGCCCCTGCTTCCAGGGCCATTCCCACTGCTATAGACCACTTTTCGGGTGCCAAAATCACTTGCAGGCCAGTTAAACCCAGCAGCAAAACCAACATCGGGACCACATCCCTAACAGAACGAATTGCTTTTTTGTGAAAGGCGCCTTTACCCCTAGGTTTGAGATAGGGATAGCGCAGAATTGCCAGCATCTGTCCCCAACGTCCCCAACCCGCGACCATTATTAATGCCAACCAGCGATCGGTCTCTATTTCCGTTAATGCGGCTGTTTTCAACAGGAGGATGCTAGCGCAGGCGATCGCCCCAAATGCACCCGTGGCACTATCTGCCATCACCTGCAGACGCCGTTGGGGATCTGTCACCGCCAACCCATCTGCCGTATCCATCACCCCATCCAAGTGCAGTCCTCCCGTTATCCCCACCCAGGCCACCACCACCAAAGCGCTACGACTCAAGACAGGCATTCCCAACATTGCTAAAAGCCCATCCAAAATGGCCAGTAAGCCACCAATTAATAGCCCGATCGCCGGTGCTAATTTAGCTACTCCCTGGAATTTCAGCGTCCAAGAACCTGGCACTGGCAGACAAGTATAGAAGGCAATCGCAGCTGCGATCGAGGCCATAAGCTTTGTCGCCAAAATTGATCCTCCAAATGTTAGTTATCAGATTTGCCATCTGTGTACCAGGACATAGGTTCCGGAAACAGCCCCACTATGGGCTATTTCGTCTCAATGCCAGATAATTTATACATGGAAACTAAATCGGGATCAGCAAGCTTTGGGAGCAGATTTAAATGATTGAGTTGAATAAGATTATAAGCTGAAGAGGTCCGATGTAGCATAAAAATAGGAGATATGTCACAAATACTGAGGCAAGGTGTCACGATCGCAGGAGTGGCCACAGCAGTTGTCCCGGAACAGGGTAGTATAGGCATTGTGCGGGTGTCCGGACCAGAGGCGATCGCCATTGCCCGCACCCTCTTCCACGCACCGGGAAAACAAGCTTGGGAAACTCACCGCATCCTCTATGGCTACCTGCGCCATCCCCAGACAAAACAGCTGGTGGACGAAGCCTTGTTACTAATTATGAAGGCTCCCAGATCCTATACCCGAGAAGATATCATAGAATTTCACTGTCATGGCGGCATGATAGTGGTACAGCAAGTCTTGCAACTGTGTTTAGAACAGGGGGCAGTCCTGGCGCAACCAGGAGAATTTACCCTGAGAGCATTTTTGCACGGACGCCTGGATTTAACTCAAGCCGAGAGTATAGCTGACTTAGTGGGGGCCCGATCGCCCGAGGCGGCCCAAAGAGCTTTAGCTGGTAGCATGGGTAAATTAGCCCAACCCATCCGGAAATTACGGAGTCGCTGTTTGGATATTCTCGCTCAAATAGAAGCCCGGATAGATTTTGACGAAGATTTACCGCCCTTGGATGAAGCAGCGGTAATTGCTAGCATTGAGGAGATGGTAGCAGAGTTAACCGATATTCTCGCAACAGCAGATCGAGGGAAATTATTGCGCAAAGGGCTCAAGGTTGCTATTGTCGGACGCCCCAATGTGGGAAAATCTAGTTTGTTGAATGCTTGGAGTCGGAGCGATCGGGCGATCGTCACCGACTTGCCCGGTACTACCCGGGATGTGGTAGAATCTCAGCTAGTAGTGCGGGGAGTTCCCGTGCAAGTGCTGGATACAGCCGGGATCAGGGATACAGCAGATCGGGTGGAGAAAATCGGCGTGGAACGATCGTGTATCGCCGCCAAAACAGCCGATCTAGTCTTGCTCACCATAGACGCGGAAGCGGGATGGACGCCAGAGGATGAGGTAGTCTACTCCCAGGTAAGCGATCAACCCTTAATTCTGGTCATCAACAAAATTGACCTGGTAGAAACAATTGATAAATTATTCTACCCCAAGACTATTACTCGCGCAGTAGCCACCGCCGCCACCCAGAATCAGGGAATTGCCGATTTAGAACAAGCGATCTCGTCTGCTGTTAATGCTGGTAATATCAAAGCAGCTAACTTAGATTTCGCCATTAATCAACGCCAATCAGATGCCTTGACTAAAAGTCAAACTTACTTGCAACAAGTCAAAGCTACCATAGCAGAGCGATTACCGCTAGATTTTTGGACCATTGACTTGCGAGGCGCCTTTCACGCCCTCTCAGAAGTGACCGGTGAAGAAGTAACTGAATCTATGCTCGATCACATCTTTAGTCGGTTTTGTATTGGCAAATAGCTCCCTGACCCTAGCTATCTGAATCTATGCTCGCTAGTGATGAGGCAAGCTCGTGAACAAGCAACGATCGGGTAAAGTTGGTGAATCCCCCGACAATCAATCGATCAGAAAGAAGTATGAAAGATACAGCGTCACGGGATTTTATCAGCAATTTGGGGATGATTACAGGAATCCTCACGAACCTGCGATTAACAGGATGATTCAACTAGCTGTCCAGAAATGGCCGCTGGATTTACAGAAGGTATTAGACTTAGCTTGTGGCAGCGGGGAAGTAACATTAGCGCTGCATAACTTTGGATATGATAACATAGATGCCATCGATCCATATACATATAATGCTTATAGCCAACGCACGGGGAAAGGAGCAGAAACATACAGTTTTGAAGATATTGGCAATGGAATACTCTGGGGGAGATATTATAGTTTAATTATTTGTAGCTTTGCTTTGCATTTGCTGAGTGAATCCCGTCTGCCTATAGTAGCATATAACCTGAGTGCTATCGCCGATTCCCTAGTAATTATCACCCCTCACAAGCGCCCTCACTTGCAACCGGAATGGGGATGGAACTACCGGGATGAACTGGTACTAGACTCCGTGCGATCGCGTTTTTATGTCAGCAGGGTGTTGAGAATTGAAAATTGAAATATGAGGAATTTGACTATATGACTAACAATCAAGGATCGAAATCAAGGAATTACAATCAGGAGCATCCCGTCCTTGTGCAAGGCATGAATGCTGAGGTTATATAATTATTGTATTAATGACGTAACAGAAGGAGGGATTGTTGACGAGCAAAAATATTGAGCTATTGCTGGATTTATTGTTTGAGCAATTTTCAATTCTCAATTGTAAATTAATAAAAATAATTATGTAAAAATATGAGTGATAATGTGCAAGTAGGGGCGAGAATCAGCGCAGAACTGCATCAAAAGCCATGTTTCAACGCCTGCGCCATGTTTCAACGCCTGCACTCTGCCCAGGACTATCCAGGTACTGGTATGGGTTTAGCTATCTGCAAGCAGATTGTGGAAATCCACGGTGGAAGGATCTGGGCCTCTTCTCAGCTAGGACTAGGCACGAGCTTTTACTTTACCATTCCCTGGCAGCCTGGAAAAAGATGATTCATTGCAGCTGAACAATTAGATCCTGCTTTTAATTGGTAAATTGTCAGTGGTTAGTAGTGGTAGGTTACTAGAAAACCAACAACTGATAACCAACAATTGACAACCGATTTATTCATCTGTAGATTGAGCGTGAAGATTAAGGGCGTAATCTCGATAACGTTCCAAATCTGCCTGGAGGGTGGATTCTACAATTTGACCCAGAAACAGGTTATCCATCACTGGACCGAGAATGCCAGGAATAGCGTAAGCAACGGTTAGCTTCACGATACTGCTGCCGTGACGGTCATAAAAACGCACGGCCCCTCGGTTAGGCAAGCCATTCACTGATTCCCACTGAATAATCTGCTGTGGCACTACCTTCACTATGCGAGACAACCAACTGAATTGGAAGGCCCCTGAAGCCAGTTTCCATTTGGATAACTCTCGATTCTCCTCTAGTATCTGAACCGAATCAATCCATTTCATCCAGCGGGGCATCTGTTCTATATCAGACCAGAGGTGCCACGCTAACTCAATGGGAACCTCTACCTGTATTTGTACAGTATGTTCTAACCAATCTGCCATCTTGCTAATTGGGCGTTGCACAACAACAGGATGATAAGGTTGAAAATTGCCGGAAATTCAAGACCATTGACTGCTATCATGCCAAAAATGTGCAACACTCGCAGCGGAGGGGGCCCGGATCTGTCGTGTCCAGAGACGCCCACCCATGTCGTGCGCGGGAGCGACACGACATGGTGGGCGCTCTCGGACACGAGCTGCTAATTGTTTATTGCTGCTAAAATTGCTTTTGCAGCTTGACGTCCGGAGAGAGTAGCACCTTCCATGCTGTCGATGTAGTCTTGCTGGGTGTAGCTACCGGCCAGGAAAAAGTTAGCTACTGGGGTTTGCTGCGGTGGCCGATAGGGATCCATGCCAGGAGCTTCCCGGTAAAGAGATTGAGCAAGCTTGACTACACTATACCAAGTCATGTTTAATTCCCGTGCGGAAGGGAATAGATCCTGGACTTGCTCGAGCACATGCTGGGCGATTGCCTCATTACTCTGTTTGATAAACGGATCTCCGGGCGTCAAGACCAGCTGCAACAGAGAACCTTGCCCCGGACGATAATAATCTTTGGGGCTAGCTAAGGCCAAGTCCGCAAAACAGGAGAAGTCCGCATCCGGAGTATAAAGCAAATTATCCATGCCTGCGGCCTCGCGAAGTTGCTGGCGCTTTTCGGCGTCATGCAACTCCGTCACCCAACCATCAAACCTCAGCTGTACTGTGGCGACTGGCACCGTGTCTAGTTTATAGATCCGATCGAAGGAAGGCCATTTGCGCCATTCTGGGGGTAAAAGTCGCTGAGTGCCGGGGACATCCCCCGCACAGACATAAGCATCAGCAGTTATAGTTTCTTTTGTCTCCCCGAGCGCCACCACGATCCCAGTTACCGAAGTCCGTCCTTCCTCTTCAGCAAACAGAATTTCCCGGACCCGGCGGCGGGTGTAGATTTTCGTGCCTCGCGCTTCCAGATAGTTCAATATCGGTTTGTGCAGGTATTCATCGGGGGAACCTGCCAGCATCCGCAATACCGACGCTTCGCTTTTTGCCGCAAATAGCTGGAAGATCGTCAGCATGCAACGGGCCGAAATATTTTCCGTGTCGATGAAACCCAGCGCATAGGCGATCGGGTTCCACATCCGCTTCAGGCTACCGGACGATCCCCCTTGCTTGCGGAACCAGTCAGCAAAGCTGAGGCGATCCAAATCCCGGATCGTTTTCATCGCTCCAGTAAAGTCTACCAAACCCCGCACGATCGGGCTAGTCCCCAGAGCGATCGCATTTTGCAGCTTATCGAGTAATGACAGCTGAGACGTGGTAAAAAATGCCTTAAGTCCGTTAAAAGGCGCACCTGTAAAGAAGCGAAAATCCAATGGGCCTATCTTACCTCCCCGGTTAACGAAGGTATGGATATGTTCTTTCAGAAGCAGATTTTCCAATGCCCCCACCTTCTGCATCAGATCGAATAGCTGATAGTAGCAACCGAAGAATACATGTAAACCCATTTCCACATGGTTACCCGACTCATCAACCCAGCTACCTACCTTCCCCCCTACAAAGGGACGAGATTCAAATATTTCCACTTCATGGCCAGCATCTGCTAATTCTACCGCCGTCGCCATGCCTGCTAGTCCTGCCCCTACTATTGCCACCCGCATGTTCTTTTTCCCTATCTATTTCCTTGCCTATATTCTGACATCTGCTCAGCCCTAGCACTGCTTGCGCTTTTTCTCAAGAAATTTATTTTCATTCTTTTCCGCCTTCAAAAGCGCCTATCATACCCAACAAGAGGGTATATAGCAAGCCGTGCAAGAGTTGTGCAACTGAGTTAATTTCAATGAAATCCTTACCAGACAAGAGTTTCCGCAGCGTTCGCACCTGCCGAAAATTTACACAAATGATTTAGGTTCGCTATATTATTTCAGGAAATCACCATTGCCATTTGTCTTCCCCTTTTAATTCTCTCTAGATACTGCCTACTTATTTTACCGTATGGACCGCGTTCCAGATAGATTTTGCGCAAGTGCGATATCTCCTGCTGTGCTCTTGTCCCAGGGTACTCGGCACACAGGAGATATCGCCGAAACATTTTCACATACAGCAAGGGAATCTGTTTCCCATCCACCCTCTCCTGCGGCAATTAGAATGCGTGTGGGATTTTCGCCGCCAGCGATCTCACTTGTGAAAGGAACAACTATAACAGAGTCGCTCAACTCATCTCTGGTATTCATAGAAACCACAACTACCGGGCGTTTTTTTGTGTCACCCAGCTGACGTAATGCTCTCGATAGGTATATTTCACCTTGGCTGGGATAGCTTCCACTTGTTTGATTAGAGTCCATCAGCGTTCCACACTTCTTCTATCTGATCTTCTACAAACTCTAACCACTCTTGTTCATCTTCAATGTCTGACTTCGGGCGATTTTCGTAAAATGAACGCACTTGTTCTTCTATTTGTTTAACATACCACAACTGCAATCCAGCAGCGCTCTGTGATTTGGTCGATTGGGTGCATCCCACTTTCGCAAGCGCTCAGCATTCGGAGAGTCTATCTGTAAACTTATGGTGCGATCAGCCTAAGCCTAACGTAGTCAAATACGGAACGCTACGCCTGGAATCATTAACCAGGCAACTATGGTACTCATTCGGGTTCAATTC
>JACOMV010000093.1 GCA_014324065.1 Hormoscilla sp. SP12CHS1
GGAGCTGGCTCTCCTCGCAGCGGAGGGGGCGTTACCCGGGGAGCTGGCTTCGGGTTATCAACTACTTGTGACCGCACCCCAAAGATGGTTTTATCTTTGGACTTCAAGTAACGCAGGTCATTAGCATAGCTCCAACAGATGCCCCGAAGACGATCTCTCGTGTTGGCTCGCCGATGGCTAATCAGACGGAGGAGACCTCAGAGAATGCCCAGCAAGCATCTAATAAATCCGCAGGAGTTCCGAAGTACAGTTCTATCAAAAATCTCGTAACTAGGGTGCTTGGAGCCAATGGTAGGTAATCACTTCCGCAATTCGGCTCAAAATTTTGAAGCGCTAGATTTTCTCAAACAACGTAGTGAAATACAGCAAGAAGCAGTAGATCACATCAAAGCAGCACTTAGTGCGTATGGAGTGCAGACGATTGGTACATTTATCAATGAAATTGACTTGCCTGACGAACTAGAGGAACAATTAACAACACGGAAAATCCTTATGGAGCGGGCCAAAACCATTGAGGAAGAAACCAAAACTGAGAAACACCGCCAAGTTCTGATTGAGGAACAGGAAAAAACTAAGAATCAGGCTAAACGGGTTAGAAAGCTTTAGAAATCGCAGAACTCAATGCTAAAGCGGCGATCGAAGACGCAGAAGCAAGGGCAGAAACTCAACGTCTCAGGAATGATGTTGCGCTACAGAAGAGGCAAAAAGAACTTGACATGGATGCACAACACCAAGGGCATCTGAAAAATATTGAGCTGGAGAAGCTTAAAGAAACAATACAGGCTCTTAGTCCCGAGCTTTACGCTCAGATTGAGTCAGATAAGGCATGGAGTCAGGCGTTTGAAAAGACCAAAATCAAACTGCCAGAGGTCGTTATAGGAGGGAGTTCTGGCGATGGTTCAGGTGCAGATGCTTTTCAAGCAGGTACTATGAACTATGCGTTGGTGGACTTGCTGAGAAACATGTACCAGCAACGGGAGACTAAGAAAATTAATCCGCAGCAGAAAATAGAAGTACTAGATTCTGCTGATGATGACTAGAGTTTAGTCTGTGAAACAGGGTTTCTCCGGTGAGAGCCTCCAGTTTCCACTAGGACAAAACGAAAGTAGCCCAGAAGCCCAGACCCGGTTTTTCCAAAAAACCGGGTTTCTCAATTCAACTGATAACTGAAATCAGTTCGGGGAGCATTTCCCCCAGGGCATTTCGCCAATGAGGAGGAGGCCCACCCAAAACAGAGGAGATTTTGCCAATGTTCAGGACAGAATAAGGAGGGCGGCGTGCGGGAGTCGGATATTCAGCAGTAGCGATCGGAATCACTCGCTGCACCTTTAGAGGAAATCCTAGCTGTTTTGCAGAGGCAAAAATCGCCACAGCCAAGTCATACCAGCTAGCAACACCACTGTTAGTATAATGGTAAATGCCCCCTGCTGCTTCTTTCGCAATTAAAGAGGCGATCGCCCCTGCGAGATGGCGAGTGCAAGTGGGGCTACCAACTTGGTCGTAAACCACGCGGAGTTCATCCCGTTGGGCCCCCAACCTGAGCATAGTTTTGACAAAATTGCCAGTGGGACCAGCACCATAAACCCAGGCAGTTCTGAGAATAATATAGTTAACACC
This sequence comes from Hormoscilla sp. SP12CHS1, assembly GCA_014324065.1. Classification (GTDB taxonomy): domain Bacteria; phylum Cyanobacteriota; class Cyanobacteriia; order Cyanobacteriales; family Desertifilaceae; genus Hormoscilla. The sequence continues at coordinate 1,618 of JACOMV010000093.1, forward strand.
AGAAGCTTGAATCGCCAACTCCCCCTTCAGTTTAGACTCACCATAGGCATTCATCGGCTTAGTAGAGTCAGTTTCCCGGTAAGGGCAGTTATAATTGCCATCAAACACGTAGTCAGTGGAAACGTGAACCAGAGTAGACCCCAAATCTACAGCTGCCTCTGCTATTATACCAGGGGCCGTCCCATTGACCGCGATCGCCCGTTCCGGTTCCTGTTCCGCCTTATCAACAGCAGTATAAGCAGCAGCATTCACCACCAAATCTGGTTTAATCTCCTGCATTATCCGACGAATATCATCTGGTCGTTCCAAGTCCACGGTTTCGCGACCCACTCCCGTCACATCTCCTAGAGAGGTAAGAGTACGAGACAATTCTTGACCCAACTGACCCTTAACCCCAAGCAATAAAATCCGTTTCATGGGAAAACCTCTGCCGACTTAAAAGGTAACCCAGCTTTATCTTTTGCCGATAGCACGGGAGTTTTCCCCCCTAGGGGCCAATCAATTGCCAAATCTGGGTCATTCCAGATAATACAGCGTTCCTGGTTAGGAGCGTAATAGTCAGCAGTCTTGTACAGCATTTCCGCCACTTCCGAAACCACCAAAAAGCCGTGGGCAAACCCCGCCGGGATCCACAGTTGTCGGTGATTTTCAGCACTCAACAAGCAACCCACCCACTTGCCAAAATCTGAGCTGCTTTTTCTGATATCCACCGCTACATCGAACACCTCACCCCTAACTACCCGCACCAACTTTCCTTGAGGCTGTTGAATTTGATAATGCAGCCCCCGCAAAACCCCCGTTTCTGAACGAGAATGATTATCCTGGACGAACTCCACCGACAGGCCAGTCTTTTCCGCAAAAACCCGCTGGTTATAACTTTCATAAAAGAATCCCCGATCGTCTCCAAAGACTTTCGGTTCCAGGAGCAATACATCCTTAATATCAGTCGCCTCAACTTTCATCTTGCTTATCCGAAGTGCTGAGGTAGGGTGAAACCCTCCTCATTGCTATACTCTGAACGGTCATAAACTGCTCTTTTTGGGATAGCCAATATGTCATTGCGATTTTTAGCGCAGCGTGGGGGGGATAGTTGAGATATTCTTGTGCTTTCAGAGTAACTTCCCCCCCTCAGCAATCTCTACGCCGTCGGTAGAAGAGTAGGAGATTGCTGAGGGGGTCCTACTTGCTGGTATCATAACAATTGCGACCATAACTCCCCCTCGCAATGACCATTTCGGCTTACCGCAATCATAGCCCGCGCCGAGTCTAATCATTTCCAATTCCCAATTTTCAATTCTCAATTCTCTATTTCCTAACGAACCGTTTCCAAACTGCGGACCTTAGTGTCAAACTTATCCAACAAGAGATTCATCACCGTGCGTTTGCGCACCTTAATCCTCGTATTCACCTCCATTCCCGATTGGAGTCGCAGCTGCACTTGGTTAGGAGGTTCTCCCACATTAAAGTGCTGTCTTGACATTTCTATCTTCGCCGGAAACGAATAGTAGGAGCGAATTTGCGTTGGTTCTAACGCATCCGAACCCACCCAGACCAATTTTCCCGGGATCGTGCCAAATTCCGAGGACGGAAAGGACGACACGTCTACTTCTACCTCCATCCCTTCCTTCACGAACCCGACATCTTTGTTCTGAAGATATACCTTTGCCAACAATTCGTCATTCGGCACAATCTTCACGATTATATCTGTCGCCTGGGCTACAGATTGAGGGCCAACTTGCAGATCGAATACCACGCCATCTTTAGGCGCTCGCACTTCTCTGTATCGCAGAGCTTGTCTGGCCTTAACCAGCTCCCCATCTATTTCCGTCAATCGCTTCTGATTTTCCAGCTTCGCCCGACTTAGTTGGGTATCAATTTCCGCAATTCGTTTCTGGTTTTCCGCGATGCGAGTCAGAACATCTTTCGCCGAGATATCCCTCGTATTTTGCATCTGTTCTTGCGCCTGAGAAATTGCCACTTTCAGGCGCTGGATGTCCAGATCGAGCTGCTGAATTTCCGCTTGACGAGACAATACCTGATCTTCCTGACCCAACACCCTTTGCTTTTGTTCGTCGTATCGCAACTGCGCCACTGCTCCTTCCTCCACCAGGGGCTCCAACCTTTCCAGAGTCGCCTGATTAAGGGCCAATATCTGCTGGGCTTTTGTTAAACTTTCCCCGGTTGCTGCCAAGCGGTCTTCTGTTTGCGAAAGTTGCTTTTCCAGTTCTCTGACCTGCAATCTCGCAGCTTCCACTCTACTGCGATATTCATTTCGGCTAGCTGTTAGTAACAGTCGTTGGTTAGCATTAAACTCCCCGCTGATTTTAGCTTCCGGGTCGTACCCACCAATCTCCGCTGTCAGAAATACATTTTCATCTTGCAAGGCATTTTTCAGCCGCACCAGCGCCACCAATTCTGGCGGCCCTCCCCGCGTCGAATCATTCACCTGATCCTTGTAAAACTTGCTTTCTTCTATCAACGTCTCCCGCAACTTGGTTAGGGACTCTATATCTGCTTCTGGGGCGTCTTCTTCAAAGGTGACTAATAGGTCGCCCTCTTCGACATATTCTCCATCTTCGACATAAACTGCCTCCACCACACCTGTCGTTGGGGCCTTCACTTCACTTACAGAACCTTCCGGTTCCAATTTCCCCATCGCTGGCACGGCTTCGTCGATTTTTGCTACCGCTGCCCAGACTACAGCAAAGCTTGTCACCCCCAGCAGCAGCCATACCAAAACTTGCGACCAGATAATCGATCTCTCTAGGATTACCGGTTGTTCGACAAAGATTTCCTTATCTCTTTTTTTTACTTCTATGTTCTCTGCTTTCATTTGTCCCTCGGTTATTCGTGGAAAATGGTGAATTGCTAACGGTCAATAACCATTAACAATTGCTCCATTTTCTCTTTGGCGCGTCCAGGAGCACCCACCCTGTCGCTCGCCTTCCCGGCAGCGAAATTTCCACTTTACAGTTGCGACTCTTGCTGTTGGAAGAGGCAATAGTAACGCCCTTTAGACGCCATCAATTCATCATGAGTGCCCTGTTCTGCTAGAGAACCCTTATCCATCATGATGATGATATCGGAATTTTTGACTGTAGACAGGCGGTGAGTGATAAAAAACACCGTTTCCCCTGTAAATGCTGATGCCAAGTTATTGCATACTTGTCGCTCGGAATCGTAATCCAGGGCGCTAGTTGCTTCGTCCAAAATCAGCAGCTTCGGTTTCTGCAACACCGTGCGAGCGATCGCGATCCGTTGTCGCTGTCCCCCTGACAGAGATGAGCCCCGTTCTCCCACCACCGTATTGTAACCCTGGGGAAGTTCCATAATAAAATCATGAGCCACTGCTATTTTGGCCGCCTCAATTATTTCCTCAGTAGTTGCTTCCGGTTTCGTCAGGGAAATATTATCCTGCACCGTGCCATTAAATAGCAAAGTATCCTGCAGTACCACCCCGAGCTGACGGCGCAGAGAGTAAAGTTCCACCTTGCTAATATCATAGCCATCGATTTTAATCCGACCCGAAGTAGGTTCGTAGAGGCGCTGCAACAGCTTCATCAGGGTACTCTTACCAGACCCACTCTGACCGACTATGCCCACAAAGCTGCCAACGGGAAAATCCAAATTCATATTAATCAGTTGCAGAGGACCGCTGGTGTTAAACCGGAAAGAGACCTCTTCATAGATCACCCCACCCTGAACATCCGGCATCGGGATATTCAGGCGATTAACCTCATCTTCTTCTGGGGCTGCATCTAAGATATCGCTAAGTCGTTCGATCGACAGAGCCGTTTCCTGGAAGTTCTGCCAGAGTTGAATCAAGCGCAGCAGGGGGCTAGTAACATAGCCAGCAATAATCCGGAAGGCAATCAGCTTACCTAGGGTAAAGGGATTATCCGATGAGGCTGTCGATAGCACCAGACCTGCACCCACCCAGAGGATAGCCAGTCCCGAAACCTTGTTCAAGAAAGTACTCAAGGCACCTGCCGTACTGAAAGTCAGCACCGACTTAAAACCAGCACTGATATATTTAGCATAGCGTTCTTGCCATTGCCAGCGGGATTTCAGTTCTATATTCTGGGCTTTAACTGTCTGGATCCCCCCCAGCACTTCCACCAGGTAGCTCTGCACGTCAGCATATCGCTCTGCCTTATGGCGTAACTGACGCCGCACTATGGGTGATACCAACAGGGTTAACAAGCCTAACATGGGTACTACTACCAGAGCCCAGATACTCAGCAGCCAGCTATAGTAAAACATCACCGCGATGTAAACTACAGAAAAGACCGCATCCAGGACCACTGTCAACGCAGTACCCGTGAGAAACTTGCGGATATTTTCCAATTCATTAATCCGACCCGCCAGTTCCCCAACTCGACGGCGATCGAAGTAATTTAGAGGTAGGCGCAGCAAGTGAGAGATCACTTCCGCCCCCAGACCCAGGTCAATACGGTTAGTCGTGTCTACAAACAGATAAGTTCGCAACCAGGTCAACAGCCCTTCAAATATAGCCACCCCCAGTAACAATGCCCCCAGCACGTCCAGGGTATCGGGAGACCGCTGTACTAGAACCTTATCAATAATCACCTGGGTAATTAGGGGATTAGCGAGGCTAAACAGCTGCACGAAGAAAGAGGCGATGAAGACTTGGGTGAGGATGCCGTGATATTTTTGGACAGCCGGGATAAACCAGCGGAAACCGAACTTTTCTCTTTGTTCGCCAGGAGGAGGTTGGATCAGCAGTACCTGACCTTTATCCCCCCATATTTCGGCAAAATCACCAGCACGCTTTTTAATCAGCCCCCTTTGCGGCACCGCTATTACCATATTTTTTTCCGTAATCTGGTAAAGAATGGCAAAGCTGTCTTGCCACTGAATCAGTGCTGGTGCTTTCATGCGGTTCACTGAACTGACAGGCACTTCTACCAGTTGGGCTCGCATACCCATCATTTCCCCGATCGCCCCACAAGCCTGCATAGATATTTGTCCAGTTCTGTTGAGCTGGTCCTTTAAAATTTTCTCCAGGATGTCCCGGCGAAACTTCGATCCGGTGTGCTTGCTCAACATGTGGAAGCAAGCTAGGGGGGCGTTTATCGGTCCACTTCCCCTCACGAAGGGAAATCTCGGTACTGGCGCTAGGGGGTCTTTTTCGAGTTCCGGAGGGAGATCGGGCCCATAGGGAATCTCCTCCAAGGAGCTAATTTCTGCTGTTCCTGCCTCCTGGGTAGTGCTAATAGCGCTTGCTTTTTGAGCCAAGACCAGAGTGCCATTTGTCTGGGTCGGAGTTCCCGCCGCCACAGGAGGACTGCCCGTCCGGGGCAGTTCCGATGGCAGACGCAACCCCAACAATCTTGCTCCATTAAGTGAGTTTGAACCTGCGATCGCCAGGGTCTGAATGTTTTCTGGAGACAGGGTTTCCAGCGGCAATCTGCTGCCCGTAGTGAAATCCCCGATGCTGCCACTACTAATCAGCCAAATTCTTTCTGGGTCTAGCGTCGAGAGCAGGTCTTTTGTTTGCACCTTCGGCGGCCCTAAATTAACCACTGTGGGATTGTTCTCCCATACCTGAGACGACAACTCTTTTAGGTTTGCCGTACCAGCCCAGCGCTGCAAATCCATGCTCAACAATTCAAACAACTCACTCATAGAGCAGCTTTGCTGCAATGCTTCGGCAAAAGCCCGATCGCGTTTCATCAGGTCTAAAAAGTCCTCTGATGAGAGCGTAATGCAAACCACCTCCGTCGATGCGATCGCCGTTTCGCAGCCGATGCCTCGCACTAATCCCGCCCAACCCAGTACTTCACCCGGTCCTGCCAATTTCAAGCTTGCGGGCATTTGCATCCGCTGGTCATATCCCAGCTGGCGCACCTGTCCCTGATAGACGATCGACACAAAAGCAGGTAGTTTTTCCCGCACCAAAATTTGTTGTCCAATCCTGTAGCGCAACAGCTTAAACTTCCCTATCACCTGTTGCAAGGCACTTCCGCTAATTTTTGAGAAAGGGGATACTTCTCTTATAAACCCTTCTATTTGTGACTGGGGTACTGTTTGGGTCATATTTTTCTTACTTTTTTCTCTTCTTTATCTGCCTGTTTTACTGTCTCCTAGCTAATGCCTTTGATCTCTTTTATTCTCCACTCTTTTTTACTTTTCTCTTATTCTTTTTTTCTTTTCACCTTCCCCACTAACCACCCACCTCTCATACAAATTACCGCCCACAAATAACAACTTACATCACCCTACGATTCCAGGATTCAAGTAAATTGGGGCGTTAGCATCGCTTTGGGCCTAGGGCTTTTGATCCTTTCTCTTGATCTGGCCTTTCTTTTGGATCTCTTCCCGGAGCCAGTTTTCAAACAATTCATCCATCAATTTACGACGCATCCCGTCATCTAGCTGAACTGGGATCATTTTTTCTAACCTGACAATCACAAACCATTCCCCCAACTTCCGAGGCGGCCATAGTTGACCTGGTTTAGATACCGACAATATTTTCGCCAATGTCGGATGGGGCTGAGATATGGGCACTGGACCTAATAAACCATCCGTATGGGCTTCCGCTCCCTGAGAATGTTCTCGCGCCAAGTCCGCAAAAGACTGTTCTGCTTCTTTAATTCGGAAGTAAATTTCTTGGGCCAGACCCATATCTTTCGTCCTGATCAGGGAATATACTACCTGATCCAGGTTGGTTTTGCGGGTTAGGAAATAGGATTCCACCTTCTTGCGCCAGTTAGCTTGCTTAAATTTTTCTAGCAGCAGAGGCCGCATCGCGATCGCCTCCATGTCTGAAGATATCATACCTTTACTTTCTAGCCAAGCCGCTTTTGCCTCGGGGTCGGTTATTTTCAGATGACCTTCCACTGCTGAGATCGCCTTGGACCTTTCTTCTTCCGTACAGGTCACCTCCGCGATCGCCTGGTCTATCAGCAGACCGCGCACCAATTGTGGCATTAACTGATAACGAGTTAATAGGGATAGTATTTCATCACTTTTAACTACCTTATTGCCAATTTCCAGAATTTCCACCATTTTTTCCAGCACTTCCCTCTAATCTATTATACCATTTTTTATTTTATATTTTATCTTGTCGAAATCGCATTATTTCCCCGTTCGACCCGCCTACTTTTTCCCAATGGTATCGGTATCACCAGTCACTAGCTGTAGCTTCATGGGGCCTCAGCCGATGGCCTCAAATTAATTTCCACTGTAGCATAACATTGAGCAAAGGCTGTCACTGGTGTGAGGATTGGCGAGCGCGAGCGCTTACGGTCCTAGTCAGCAACAAAATTTCTTCAGGTTACCCAGCCTTACAGCGCTCTCTGGCAGTCCTCTGTCTCCTTGACAACCAGACGAACTCATAGTCCCCCTAACGTTCTACAACATCTGGGCGCCCGAATCCCGACAAAGCCAACCTCCACACCCGATTTTTTGGGTTAGGTTGAGCAACTTGGCCTCTCTGGGTTCACAATCGGGGACACATTGGCGATCTTTGGCCATATCTCTGGTAAAATATACCACAGCATTAGCCTTTCAGGCACGCTCCGGGCCTCCTCCGCTGCCAAGCCGTCCGAATGCCCCTGGTCGGTTGCCGTTCGCTGCTTTGACATTGGCGTTCCCAGGCAGGGCAGAGCCGTGGGAACGAGAGCCAGTGCCACTTACAATCATACATCATAGACCAAAATTGTCACCAAGGTTAATACCGAAATCAATGTCGCTCTTTTTGTCTCTTGTGCATTATTACCCATATAGAGCGATCCCGATCGTGTAATACCATGCATGAAAAATACCCACGAAAGGAAACCAGATCGGGGCGATCCTTTCAGGCTACAGACTGTAGCAACCTTTTTTCATGCATGGTATAAGCCGGAATCATTAACCACGGTAGTCAGCCACGCTCCGGGAACCGTCCGCTACCAGTGCCAGTCAAGATGGTCAGTATATAAAACATTCTGCTGCTGTAGCAAGTCCGGAACGGTAAGCCAGGGCCAGGAATATATGGTGCTGGCACATGCGTGACAGTTCTTGACCATCAAATCAACAATTAGCAATTAACAATTAACAATTAACAATCTATGCGGATTATATTCACAATCGCCCATTTTTTTAATCCCTCCGGAGAGGGAAAACACGCTTCCCAGCGCAAAGATCCTCGACCCCGCATCCAGGCATTGGCCGTGGCGATCGCCAGCCTGCATCAGGTATTTAGCAAGTCTCAATGTACGATAGATATTGGTCAGCGGGTGGCGGTGCCAGCAAATCAGCTGCAATCCCATGAGATTGATATTGTTATCTGTACAACGAGGGATTATCATTTATTAGATCGGTTACTTTTGCCCGCTCATTTCTACAAACATCACCCCACTCAGGCAGAACCAATGCTATTTGGATTTGCCTGTCAGGAGGTATTGCGAGATTCTCTGGGAGAATATGATTATTACTGCTTTCTGGAAGATGACTTGATTATATCCGATCCGTGGTTCTTTATTAAGTTAGCTTGGTTCACCAAACTGACTGGCACGCTCCATCTCCTGCAACCCAACCGCTACGAAGTTTCTCCCCAGGGTCTCGTCCGCAAAGCCTACATCGATGGCGACTTGGCACCAAGAGTCACGGCACCGTTTCAGAATGTCCGAGAAGAAGCAGAATTCAAAGGTCAGGTGATGGGAAATCCAGTTATTTTCCGCCGCGCCCTCAACCCCCATTCGGGCTGCTATTTCTTGAATGGGGCCCAGATGGCACATTGGGCAGAGCAATCCTATTTTCTCGATCGGGATACCAGTTTTGTCGGACCCCTGGAAAGTGCTGCTACCCTGGGCATTATGAAGACATTTAAAATTTATAAACCCGCTCCACATAATGCTGCATTCCTAGAAATTCAGCATTATGGAAACGGGTTTTTGAGTCTGATTGGCTCCCAAGTGCGATTGCCAACTGGTTAGTTCTCATAATAGTGGCTACTGGCTGACAATAAGCTATTGTCAACGGGTGTAGTCTGGCTCCTAAGTAAATTAAGAAACCAGGTTTTCTGTAAAAACCTGGTTTCTAGGCTACGGTGAATATTCCCGCAGCGATAACTTCTTCACCTTGAAGTAGCAGTGCCAATCCCAAATACCAATAGTTTGACCTCACCTCTAGAGCTGCTTCTATTGCCTGCTGATAAAGCTTGCAGGCTTTACTATATTCTTCTTTTATTATATATTCAATGAAAGGCGGCTGCTCTTGAGCCATAATCGTAGCAACACTCCTCTATATGGTCTATCTGTACCAATTAGCAACCAATTCCCTATTTTTCCTGGTTTATTTGTAGCATTTAACTTAACTGCTATAGATAAGAAGCGAGCAGAGCAATCTGCCCGCTTTATGCCCGCTTCTAAAAACATTGAAAATCTATGAGCTGAAATCTCAGCCTCTCGGGTTTGACAATTAGCTGGTTAAATCTTTGAATAGCTCTCAGGACATGTAACATTCTTACCAGTCGTTGCGGTGGCTGTCTCTACATTAGCTTGATTAGGACTATCGCTTTCGCACAAGATAGTCAACGCGGTTGCATCGCTTGCAATAGCTACTACCCCTCCTAGATAGGACTGCAGTGACTTATCTTCGCCACCATCACCGAAGTTCGTTACAGCAGTGGTATTACTACTACCTGCAATGCCATATGTGTAATTATCAGTTTTTGTCTCGAAACCAAGACCCAACTTTGAAACATCGGAAATAGCGGTAACAAACTTAGCTTTTTCTAGGTAGTAGCCGTGCTGTGCCCGGTTCATCGAACCGATATAGGCTTTCGCTTCGGACTGCTTGGCTTTGTTTGCTTGGCCGATGAAGGAGGGCAAGGCAATGGAGGACAGAATCCCGATGATGATGATCACCACCAGCAGTTCAATCAGCGTGAAGCCCTTGTCTTGCTTCTTATCGATCAGGTGTTGCAGGAATTTGGTTTTAAATTCAGTCTTCATCAGTAGTCTCTCCTTGATGGGATACTTTGCTTCTAACTCCTTATCTTTAACTTACCCACTTTCTTCCCTTTTCATATCACTTCCCGTAAAAAAAATCTCTAACGCCCTCCCAGTCAGCGTTCCAGCAGAATATACCCAAACTGAGCTAAGCTCCACCAGTGACATCATCGGTAGCCAACTGGACAGCAGCGGTAGGATGCATGCAACTACGGCACTGTCTAGGAGAACGACTGGCTGTTGAGCAATGGGCAGATGCTGATTTATATTCAGTCCTTTATGCTGTCTCACATAGGTCTGCCCAAGTTTTAGTTCCGCGTCCATGAGCGCCACTGCCGGTTCTCAGCTGGGGGTGTAGATGTACTCGTGCTTGTCGCCAGTCTGACTCGGTCCACTCCTCCACTGGCACAAACGACTGACCTTCTTAAACAGAGCCAGTAAGTCCCACTCCTGCCACTGCACCATGCTGACGAACTCCAAATTAGCCGTTCTTAGGGCCGCAAACATTTCTGGGATGTTATAACCCTTGTCACCCTGAAGCAAGTGATTTGCCAGCACGTGCGATTGTACTATATTAGTCGTAGTCGTTCAATACTCCGGACAGTTTTTCGACCCCAGAACAACGACAATACAAGGGTTACAGGGTGCGGTCACAAGTAGTTGATAACCCGAAGCCAGCTCCCCGGGTAACGCCCCCTCCGCTGCGAGGAGAGCCAGCCGGGAACGAACCCTAAGCTGCCCGAGGCATGTAATCTAGCCCGCGCTGCGTTAGCCGATTTTTCCGGAACGGTAGGGCGGGCTTTGTTCTTGTAGCCGGACCCCTCGTTCCCACGGCGAAGCCTGGGAACGGGTTCGGGCGGGGAGGCTTCCTACCAACGGGTTTTGACCGCACCCAGGGTTACAGCCTAATGACCTTATTTTTTTCAATGTCTGCCCCAGGGCTAATTTGCAAAAAATTGCTCGATAGAGCAAAGGCTTACGCTGCAAGTCTTACAGCTACGTACAGCGGGTGTGGTCAAAACCCGTTGATCGTTTATGGGCCCTCCCAGCTGTCGGATACCCTGTAGGGGCGACTAGCATTCTTGCGCAAATTATGACATAACTTGATAGATGGACTCTCCGAATGCTTCGCCCTGCACCCCGCGAGAATCTCCCCGTACCAACTGTTTTTGACCACACCCACGTACAGCCAAAACGGTCCGGACTATTGAATCGTTATGAGTTTGGATAACTGCTATGGCAAGCCCGACGGTAGAAAACTTGGTAATCATTGGTTCTGGTCCTGCTGGCTACACGGCTGCGATCTACGCTGGTCGTGCCAACCTTAAACCGATCGTCTTTGAAGGCTACCAAATGGGTGGTCTTCCTGGCGGTCAGCTGATGACAACTACGGAAGTGGAGAATTTTCCTGGCTTCCCCGACGGCATTACGGGCCCGCAACTGATGGACAGAATGAAGGCTCAAGCGGTGCGCTGGGGGGCGGAGCTATATACTGAAGATGTGGTATCTGTTGACTTGAGCCAGCGTCCCTTTACTGCCCGATCGCGCGAACGGGCATTACTCACCCACAGCATTATCATCGCCACCGGTGCCACAGCAAAACGATTGGGACTGCCCTCTGAGGAAAAGTTCTGGAATCAGGGCATCTCGGCTTGTGCTATTTGTGATGGTGCCAGTCCTATATTTAAGGGAGTAGAGTTGGTGGTAATTGGTGCTGGTGACACGGCGGCAGAAGAAGCAGTCTATCTGACCAAGTATGGATCTCACGTGCATCTGCTAGTGCGCCGGGACCAGATGCGGGCTTCTAAGGCCATGCAAGACCGAGTCTTGCATAACCCCAAAATCACGGTCCACTGGCATACCGAGGCAGTGGACGTATTCGGCAAGATGCAAGGGGTGAAGGTGAAAAATAACCAGACGGGAGAAATGAGGGAGTTACCTGCTGGCGGTCTGTTCTATGCTATTGGTCACACCCCCAATACTCAACTTTTCCAAGGTCAACTGGAACTGGATGAGGTGGGTTACGTTGTGACTAAACCCGGTTCGGTGGAAACTAGCGTGGAGGCGGTCTATGCTGTCGGTGACGTGCAAGACCGCGAGTTTCGTCAGGCCGTGACTGCTGCTGGTAGCGGCTGTATGGGGGCAATGTTAGCAGAAAGATGGCTCTCTGCTAATGGGTTGGCCCAGGAGTTCCATCAAGGGGAAAGCGCTAAAGCGCTTACTACAAACAATGAAAGCGCTAAAGCGCTTACTACAAACAATGTTCGTAGTGAGGACTTTAGTCCTCAAAAATCTGATACCTTTGACATTGCAGCGACGCGACATGAGGGGGGTTATGCCCTGCGCAAGCTTTTCCATGATAGCGATCGGCTGATTATGGTAAAGTACTCTGCACCTACCTGCGGTCCTTGTCACACTCTCAAACCCATCTTAAGCAAGGTAGTAGACGAGTTCGATAACAAGATCCACTATGTAGAGATTGACATCGAACAAGATCCCGAGATTGCTGAGAATGCTGGTGTCACCGGTACTCCCACCGTTCAGTTCTTCAAGGACAAGGAATTAATCCATCAATATCAAGGCGTCAAGCAAAAGAGTCAGTACCGGGAAACGATCCAAAGCAATTTGTAATTTGGTTAGCGGATGACCATAACCAGAAATAATTTTACTAGACTTTTGCGGATTTCCCGACGCCCCAGCCTCTCCATGCAGTTGATGGCTGTGGGGGCTGCTATTACTCTAGCTTTTGTGGCGATCGCCCTCTTGGCCTCTCTATTCCAAACCTGGGGATGGATACAGGATCCGACGGAGTCTTTGATTAACCCGGTACATGAACCACCTTCATGGTCTCATTGGTTTGGCACGACGCGCCAGGGTTATGATGTTTTCTCTCGTACCATGTTTGGCACCCAAGCTGCATGGCGGGTAGTCCTGTTGGCGACGGCCCTGAGTTTGGCTGTTGGCGTTCCCCTGGGTTTAGTCAGCGGCTATCTCGGGGGTAGATTAGACCGGCTGTTACTATTCTTGATGGATACCATCTATACTCTACCAGGGCTGCTGCTTTCCCTGACTCTGGCATTTGTAGTGGGGCGGGGGGTGTTTAATGCCGCGATCGCCCTCAGCATTTCCTACGTCCCCCAATACTACCGCGTCATCCGCAACCACACAGTCAGCGTCAAAACCGAACTCTTTATCGAAGCGGCCCAAGCAATGGGGGCCTCCACCTGGACAGTCCTGACTCGCTACCTGTTACTGAATGTAATTCAGAGCGTACCAGTTTTGTTCACCCTGAATGCCGCTGATGCCATTCTCACCCTGGGAGGTTTGGGATTTCTGGGACTGGGACTGCCCTCAGAGGTGCCAGAATGGGGACAGGATCTACGTCTGGCCCTGGATGCCTTGCCCACCGGTATTTGGTGGACCGCCTTTTTTCCTGGCATGACCATGACATTAATGGTTGTGGGGTTATCTTTGCTGGGAGAAGGTTTAAATGAGTTTGTTAATCCCCAGGTGCGACAGCATTTTGATATCTGATCTTATAGCATTTCTCTTTCGCCCTCGTGTTATCTGGTGAGATTCAGCCACGACCCTTATGCTGCAAGCAATCTGCCGTACCTCATCAATTTTGTCCCGGATGAGTTGCACGTGCAATGAACAGGATTGGTATGGAAACAGATGTTTTGTCCAACCCCGATAATCGCCTAGAAGCGATCGGTATTGATATAGGGGGAACGGCAATTAAGCTAGGTAGATTTGGCCCCGATGGCAGTTGTCGTCAGTCGATGACGGTGGCCACTCCCAAACCCCAATTACCAGAAGCAGTTTTGGAGGTGATAGTAGAGGCGATCGCCCAATTGGATCCCGAACAGGAATGTCTAGCGATCGGGGTGGGCTTACCCGGTCCGGTGGATGGCCCTGGTAGAATATCGAAAATCGCCATTAACCTGGTTTCTTGGCAGGACGTTCCTTTCGCGGACTGGCTAGAAGAAAAAACCGGACTGCCAGTAATTCTGGCCAACGATGCCAACTGTGCGGCTTTGGGAGAAGCCTGGACCGGTGCCGGACGCCAGTTTCAGAATCTGATTATGCTTACCCTAGGTACGGGAGTGGGTGGTGCCATTATTCTGGATGGCAAGCTGTTTACGGGTCATCGCGGTGCCGCTGGGGAACTGGGGTTAATTACCATCGATCTTTACGGTCACAAATGCAATAGTGGCAATCGCGGCTCTTTAGAACAGCATGTCTCCGTGCCAGCGGTGCGCAGGCGGACTGGCTTGACTCCTGCTGAACTCGCCCACATGGCGAAAGTGGGCAATAGGCAAGCATTGGAATTCTGGAAAACCTACGGACATCATCTGGGTGCGGGGTTGGCTAACCTAATTTACATTCTCACCCCAGAGGCGATCGTGATTGGCGGAGGCATTAGTGAAAGTGCCGAATATTTCTTGCTAGCAACATTATCAGAAATTGAACAGCGGGTACTGCCGATTTCTCGTGAAGGTTTGCAGCTGTTAGTCGCCCAGTTGGGCAACCGGGCGGGAATGGTAGGCGCGGCCAAGTTGGCATGGCAGATGATTTCCCAAAAATCGGCGAGTACCAGTCAGCAGACGAAATCGGCAGGTTAAAACCTGCCGCTACAGATACAAAGTCCGCCTGCGCGGACTGTGATAGTTTAATATTCTCTCGTTCCCAGGCAGAGCCGGCAGAGCCTGGGAACTGGCTCTGCCTCCGGTCACAGTCCGCAGAGCCGTGGGTAGCGAGAAAAGAGTTAACCATTTTCATATTCTACTGCAGGTTCATTAGCAGCTTCGCTTTTGCACCGGACTGAGGTTGGCGATCGCCATTACGTCAGTCAGATAGGACTTTAGCCGATTTCCGGTTGCTTCAGCATAATGGGTGACGCCAGTATCAGGATCGGTAGCAATCGAAGTTTGCAGTTGAGGTAGTTTAATACCAAGACCCAAGCAGTGAGATCGGTGCTGAAGTTATTTTTTTGCACGTAGAAGGGTTGCTGGGCCTCGATCGTCGCCGCCAGATAGGTTATACCATTTTGAATAATTAACTCAAGTTGCTACCTATAAAAATTTCGACCTCTCAGACAGCAATTTTTGGCAAAGATATCCAACATTATGCC
>JACOMV010000094.1 GCA_014324065.1 Hormoscilla sp. SP12CHS1
CTGATGCGCTCTATATGAGAATATTTTATCCCTGCTATAAATTTGGCTAATTTATCAAGAGAAAAAATGTTATATCATTTCTAAGAAAAGTAAGGATTAATAGAGGGATGGAATGTTCTATCACTACATATTTATCACTACCTACGCTAAAAGAGCTGGTTGTGAAGCCACGATCTCACAAGGCATTCGAGCGTTTGATTGACGTCGAAGTCGTTATAAAGGTTTAGCCAAAACGAATTTGCAGCATATAGCAGTGGCGATCACCATTAATTTAAGCCGTTTGCGAGATTGGTGGGCCGGGCGCCCTGTGGTCAGTCGTCGCCTTTCTCCTTTTGCGGCTCTATTGCATGCTGCCAAAACCTAACTGACCTAACTGATGCTGGAATAACTGGGGGGGGTATGACCCCCCAGTTAATTCGCCAACAGAATCCTTTAGGGTGAGGGCGGCGGTGGCCCAGCGCTGCTAATGCAACGACTTTTGACCACACCCAGCCCGCGCAGGCGGGCTTTGTAAGAGCCTAGCCCCACCCTTTAGGATGCTGTTGGCGAATAGACTGGGGGGCGACGCCCCCCAGAATTCCAGAACTACCACAAATCAATGATTTCCTCTCCCTGCTCCCTGCTCCTGCTCCCTATCGCGGCTAATCTGGTAATTCGCCAACAGAATCCCGGTTTCTTCACCGGCGTTATCGGCCACTCCCCATACCTCCTATCCCGCTAAATTCTCTGATTTTTTTTCCGCAGCTATTGCCATTTCTTTTCATTTACACTATCATGGAGTAATTAGAAATAGTTATCAGTAAGCACCGGAAGTAACCGGGGTTACTGACTACAAACCTATTGTCAATGCGGAGGGGATACAGACGTGCAGCCATTAACCTTCAAACAGGTAAACCAGGCAGACAGATGGCAGGTTTATCAACGCCTGCAAGAATTAGATATCGCTTGTGAGTGTTCCATCAATCAGCCCTTGAAGGTTGATATCCACAGTCCCACAGCAGCCATTCAACTCCAGAGCGTTATCAAGCAATTTACCGCCGATCGCCCAGCCCTGGTGGAATGGTTAGAACGCTGCTGGCATAGCGAAATTTAAACTTCTATCCCGAATTACTACCGGTGGCAATAATGGTGTTTTGTTGATAATCACTTCAACAAAGGAGGTGCAATTGCCAAAATCCTCACCCCAAGATTCTACCAATGCCATGCTAGGGTCAAAAATATGGGGGCGCGATCGCGCCCCCATCAACTGGCAAAATTGAAAAGATAAAGGCAATAATAATTTTCAAGATTCTATTGTCAGACTGGTGTCTGTAGCCAACGATTAGAATTTAGCGAAGCGTGCATTTCCCCTGGCCCTAAATACTCAACAAACTGATTTTCTTTATCAACAAGGATCATCTTCGGATCGACGGGTGTACTTGTAACTTGGAAAGACATGACTATCAGGCAGTTACCCTTGCTGCTCAGCCTAGCGGCGGCTCCCTGTATCGAGCAGACGCCAGCCCCCGTTCTCCCGCGATCGCGTAGGTCTCAAAGCGATTGCCATTAGTCACGTCGCAGACTAGCACCTTTTCAAAATTCCAGATGTCTGCCTTATCCATCAAGTCGGCATCAATGAAAATAATTCCGATGTAGTCGGGATTAGCATCAGTCACCCAAACACGATGGATCTTCGACTTCAGGACAATGCTCATTCTCTTCACCTCTGCAAATATAAGTCGCTTCCTGCACTGGTGTTTGACAATAACAGGATAATAAGCTGTTGTGCAACGCCGGAAGGGCAATGCCCGATCGAGCATTTAACCCCAGACAATATTCTCTGCCATGCTAGGGCCAAAAATAAGGGGGCGCGATCGCGCCCCTATCAACTTAGACAAAAAAACTGGATAATCGATACTGCTGGTTGTTGCAACAAAAATTTAGACCGCAACAGGAGTCTTCGTCACGGCAGTCAGTTCGCCCTTAGCATACTTAGCAGCAAAATCATCCAGAGTTACCTGCTCGATCTTGCTAGCATTACCGGCGGTCCAGAACTGCTGATAGCGATCCAAACACACCTGCTTCATGTACTTGATGGAAGGCTTCAGGAAGTGACGAGGATCGAAGTTAGAGGGATCCTTGGCCGCAGCTTCGCGAATAGCAGCAGTAATAGCCAAACGGTTGTCCGTGTCGATGTTCACTTTGCGGACACCACTCTTAATGCCCTTTTGAATTTCCTCAACCGGTACGCCGTAGGTTTCGGGAATGTTACCGCCGTATTGGTTGATAATTGCGATCAGGTCTTCTGGTACAGAGGAAGAACCGTGCATCACCAAGTGGGTATTAGGTAGACGTTTGTGAATTTCTTCAATACGGCTGATGGCCAGAATTTCACCAGTCGGCTTGCGGGTAAACTTATAAGCGCCGTGACTGGTGCCGATCGCCACTGCCAGGGCATCCACTTGGGTCTGTTCCACAAATTGCACAGCTTCATCTGGATCTGTCAACAACTGTTCGCGACTCAGGACACCTTCTGCGCCGTGACCATCTTCCTTGTCACCCATGCCAGTTTCCAGAGAACCCAAGCAACCCAGTTCCCCTTCCACGCTAGCACCGATCGAGTGAGCCACTTTCACCACTTCAGCCGTGACCTTCACATTGTACTCGAAGCTCGCAGGGGTCTTAGCATCGGCTTCCAGAGATCCATCCATCATGACGCTGGTGAAACCATTGCGCATGGCCGAGTAGCAGGTGGATGGTGCATTACCATGATCTTGGTGCATAGCAATGGGGATATGAGGGTAGGATTCCACCGCTGCTAGAATCAGGTGGCGGAGGAAGTTTTCACCTGCATATTTGCGGGCACCCCGAGAAGCTTGTAGAATTACCGGACTGTCAGCCTCATCCGCAGCCTGCATGATGGAGATAATCTGCTCCATGTTGTTCACATTGTAAGCTGGAATCCCGTAACCGTTTTCAGCTGCGTGATCCAGCAGCAGACGCATTGGTACCAGTGCCATGTAATCGTCCTCCTAACTTTGTTGTCGCGTCGTTTTTAGTAGACAAGTTTAACCTTTACAATAATCTTAAGATATTTTGTCTGTTTTGCCAAAAAAATTTTTTCTCTTGTATGATTAACTCTATTTATCTACTCGCATTTTTGGGTCTATCGGGCTAAAACCCCCATCTGGTAAAGCTTCTGAACTTTTTCCGGACCCCGATATTTAAACCATGAGGGCAAGTAGCCCGACGAGGCTACTTGCCCTCTTCGGAAAATAGTGTTATAATAATTACTTTGCGGAGCCATTAAACAGCTCAAATATCTGGCGGCAAAACTGTTTCAGCTTTTCTGCTACCTCCTGGACCGGCGATGTAGCGCCCACAAACTGCCAATTCTCTACGGTGGAAAATCGCCACTGTTGTCCTTGGTGGTCGTAACCACCGGCTTCTACTCCGATCGCCCTCCTATGTCCCTCCAAGGGGTCTTGATGGAAGCGAATCTGAATCAGGATACTGCGGCTTTGGAATGACTGGCTTCTGCCGGGAAAATGAAAGCCAATATCAATAGAATCTGGATCTACATGTTTTCTAGTATCCGGGTCGTTCATCCAAGGTTTTAAATCCACTTTGACATCGGGAAACTCATACTTAAAGAGATTCACCACAGCGGCAACCTTGCCAGCAACTTCAAAATTATTTACCTGTTCGGCTGCGTTCATCGATCTCGCTCCTAATAGTGAAGGATTATTAGATTCTAGAGTTTGGGTAAAAAACTATCGTTTACCTTCTCACAAACTCAATCCAAAACTTAACTTTAATTTTAGATTCTCTCCAATTAAAAATTGCGAATTGCTAATGGTAAATTGTCAGAATAATTTAAAAATTAACCAGAGATAGTTGTTAGTTGTGGGTCGATCGCCGCTGACAACCTGGAGATCGCTTACCAGGAGATTATTAAGGCTAACAAGACAGCAACGCAGGCCCCGATCGCGGTATTGAGAATATTGACCACCTCATTGGTGAGCCAGGTAAATCGCGATTGCAGGGTAGCGCCGATCAGACTCTCCAGGTTGGTGGCTATAAAAGCAGATATAACACATAAAAGCACGCCTGTCAAGGAAATCATGCCGACGCCCCAACCCAAAAGGGCGATCGCCACCGAAGCGACTATTCCGGCCAAAGTTCCTTCCAGACTGACAGCCCCTTCCGTGCCCCGGGCCACTGGCTGTAAAGTGGTAATCAGAAAGGTGCGCTGACCGTAGGCTTTTCCCACCTCGCTGGCGCAGGTGTCGGAGAGTTTAGTGCTGAAACTGGCCACATAGGCTAACAATAGTAAAGGCACGGCAGCCTGTGGTTGTCCGAGAAAGTCTACAACCAGGACTCCCACAGCACAGATAGCAGCAGTCAGGGCCGAACCCCAGACATTTTCCGGTCCTCTGGCGCCGGAACGTTTTTCAGCAATTCCCGCTGCTTCCTTTTCGGCCATGCAGATGCGGGTGACGCCAGAACCTACCAGAAAATAGAAAGCAACGATGACATAGCCTTGCCAACCCAGAGTCCCCCAGATCAGCACTCCCAGTACCCAAGCATGGAAGATGCCAGCTAGGGTAAGCAACTTCTTAGGGGCAAACCAGACAATAGCTAGTAAAACTGTGTTTAATACAACGGCAACGATCCAAGGATTGAGGGAAAAGATAGTATCAAGCATGATTAATAATTATTCGCTGATGAATATTTTACCATTAGCCATTAGCCATGAACCTAGTATTATTTCATCTTGCCTTCCCAGTCACGGACATTGCCAAAACCAAAGAATTCTATGTCTCCGGCTTGGGCTGTAAAGTCGGTCGGGAAACCCACCAGGCGGTGATTATGAATTTGTACGGACATCAAATTGTCGCTCATATGACATCTGAACCGCTGACCCCTCAACGGGGAATTTATCCCAGACATTTTGGCTTGATTTTCACTGCTTCGGAGGACTGGGAAGCTTTGTTGGAGAGAGCGCAACAGCAGCATTTACAATTCTACGAGCAGCCAAAGCACCGCTTTCCCGGTCGGTTGACAGAACATCGTACCTTCTTTTTAGCCGATCCGTTCGGTAATTTGATGGAGTTCAAGTATTATAGTCATGCTGAAGCGATTTTTGGGGCTCGCGACTTGACCGCAATAGGCGATCGCACGAACTCCGAATAAGTCAGGTAAGGACTTTAGTCCTTACTACAAACGGCTTTGTAGCTTCTTTTTAGCCGCTCCGTTTTGATGGAGTTCAAGCATTATAGTCATGCAGAAGCGATTTTTGGTGCTCGCCAGTTGACCGCCATAGGCGATCGCACTTAGGAATAATGGAACAATAGTCCGGACAGTTTTAAGACTCACCTTCATACTACACCAGTAACCTTAAAATAATACGTATTTGGTGGTAGGCGCGACCCTCGTCATATGTTCAGTTTTTGCACTCAAGATGCTACCTAAGATTTGTAATCATTTCATAATACATTTGTAGAGCTAAATATCTCTTTCGGGCTTACCATTAAATAGTTCGTAGTTCGTAGTTCGTAGTTTGTTGAAGTTGTAATGTAAAATGGCTGAACCTCTTTCTGGGAGAGGATTTCAGCCATTTTATCAAAAGTTACAAAAATTTACATAATTCAGTTTACCAATGCACACCTACTTACTCACATAATTCTTGACAATCTTGAAAGCCAATTGGTGGGTTTCGATGCTTTACATTAGCTTGGGGCTTGACTTTTACCGCGATCTCTGCTGCCTACGTGCTCCCCAAAGTTTACTTTGGTCTCAATGTATGCTAAACTAAAGTATCTTGCTAAAATGAAAAACTAGCTAAATCCACTAGGAGGAAATGAAAAAATTTGCAATTATCGGTGGTGGCCCGGGAGGACTGATGGCTGCCTACTTACTCGATCGGAAAAGTTCCTACTCTCTCGAAATCACCCTGTTTGAAGCGAGCGATCGCCTGGGAGGAAAAATTATTTCCCAACAATTTAAAAAGGTTCCCCTCCTCTTTGAAGCCGGTGTAGCAGAACTGTACGATTATTCCCAAAACGGGTTCGATACCTTACGAGAATTAATCGAAACACTGGGTTTACCTGTCATACCCATGTCAGGAGAAACGATCGCATTCGGCGATCGCTTCATTATGAATAAAACCGATATCAACCGCTATTTAGGCGAAACTACGCGAGGGGCGATCGATCGTTTTTACGAGCGCATCTACTCCCTTATAAGTCCGACTGAATTTGCCAAGCCAAACGAGCCTCGCAACAATGATTTTATCTGGGCAAAACGCTCTTTTCAATCCGTACTCGACGAGATTACCGACGCGAAAGCCCGACATTACTTTAAGGTTCTCTCTCGCAGCGATATCGCCACCGAACCCCATTTAAAAAACGGTCTCTATGGTTTGGAAAACATTTTTATTAGCGAGCCCAACTACGTTCGGTTGTACTCTATTGAAGGCGGAATCCAACGTTTAGCTCAAGTGCTCGCTAAAGAAATTTCTGCTGGGGTCGAACTCAACTCTCCCGTAGTGCGGATCGAGAAAGGCGACCGCGACACATATCGCGTTTTCTATCGTCGCGATCGAACCATCGAACTGCAAGAATTTGACGGAATTATTGTCGCCTTACCTATTTATTGGTTTCCCAGTATTGAATGGGGAGAAGGTCAATTGAATATGGCCATACAAAAATACTACGAATATTACGATTGTCCCGCTCACTATCTGCGGATATCAATGCTATTTGAATCCCGCTTCTGGCAAGATACGATCGCAGATTCATACTTCACATCAGATGCTTTTGGGGGCTGTTGAATCTATGACGATAGTTCTCGTTACAATGCGGGAGGATATGGCGTTCTCAGTTACTTATTAGCTGGAAACGATGCCCTCGTGCTGAACAATTTTCAGGATAGCAAACTTATTGAAAAAGCCCTTGCTAACCTGCCAAAATCATTTCTATCCGGTCAAAAACAGTTCTTAGAAGGTCAGGTGCATCGTTGGGTGGGAACGATAAACGCTTTACCCGGCGGTCGCCCGATTAAAAGTTTAGAGGAGCGACATTTACCAGAACCCAAAAATCATCCATTCTTGTTCGTTGTTGAGGATTATCTATTCGATTCGACAATGACTGGTCTGATGCACTCAAGCAATTTTGTCACTACTGAAATTCTCAAGCAATTAGGTATGCGATCTGGTTTGACAAAAGAAGAATAGATATGGCAATACTCCGGACAGTTTTTCAGGGGAGCTTGGCTTCCAGGGCCTCTACCACAGCCTCCAGAGCCCGAGTATCTCTCACCATCATAGCATGAGCAAATACAGGCAGCTTGACATTTTTGCCCAAGGGCATTTGCGAACTTCGTCCCGGTACAATGATAAAATCGTAGGGAGTCCAAATCGAAGTAAAATTCACCTGCTGCAAAACCTCAACATCCCCATTCATATCCTCCAAGAATGTACTTGATGGACGCATCTGCACGCCGCCCCGACAAAGCAGCAAGTAGGCCATCCAAGTGCCATGATGGGGTGCGGATATTGTCATATAACGCTCGACGCGATCAATTCCTCCCAGGCGCTGCATGTAATAGCGAGTCACCAAACCCCCCATGCTCAAACCTACCAAATCTATCTTCTAATCTGGGGGAAAGTTGCTATCCACATAATCAGCCACCTGAAGCGCCAACTCATCTAATCCTAAGGTAGCATTATTCGGTTGCAGATTAAAGCGGTGAACCTGCCAACCCCGCCCGGTGAGATAGGCTGACATTTTGTTAAACACGCCCAATTTTCTAAAGATACCGTGAATCAACAATACTTGATTACGCTTCATATTTATTCCTTAAAGGTTCCATCAACTCCTGGGCCACCAACCTCAAACTCTGGGAGTCTCTCACCATCCAGGAATGGACCAAGATCGGCACCGTTATCTCCTTACCTACTGGCATAGAGGAACTATTAGCTGGCAAGATCATCAAATCAAAAGGCGTCCAGATGGAGGTAAAATTTAACCTTGCCAACATAGCCGCATCTCGATTCAAATCTTGGAGAAAATCACTCTCGGGACGCTGCTGCCTGCAACCTGGATTTTGGCGTGCATATCCCAACCAACTGCCGTGATGGGGAGAAGATATAGTAATGAAGCGCTCTACCAGCGAGATTCCTCCCAGGCGCTGGACGTAGTACCGACTGATAATTCCTCCCATGCTAAAGCCAACCAAGTCAAAAAGCTCCGAAGGCCGGAAAGTTTTCGTTACATAATCAGCCACTTGCCGTGCCAACAGGTCCAGACCACAATCACCATTACAGGGAATCAAGTCCAGACTGTAGACATCCCAACCCCGCTGCTTCAGGTATGCAGACATTGTATCGAAGACAACTACCGTGTCGTCAATGCCGTGGATCAGCAACACTCGATTGCGCTTCATAGAAGAGTTTACCGTTTTTCTCGTGCCATCTCATAGCGCTACCCTCGTTCCCAGGCAGAGCCTGGGAACGAACTTCTAGAGGCTCCTGCCTCTAATGCCATATCTCAGTCTAACTGATGTCGGACGCGAAAACCGACCGATCTAGGAGGACTGAAGTCC
Organism: Hormoscilla sp. SP12CHS1; assembly: GCA_014324065.1. GTDB lineage: Bacteria > Cyanobacteriota > Cyanobacteriia > Cyanobacteriales > Desertifilaceae > Hormoscilla. Next base: position 8,587 of record JACOMV010000094.1, read on the forward strand.
TCACTACAAACAGCATTTTCAGCACATATGTCAGTATAATCAACAGTGACAGCAGTTTCAACCCATAAAGCCCAGAGCCCTCGCCTAAGTATTTATACTCTGGATGAGAGAAAAGTAAAGTTTTATAAAGAAGTATCAACTTTTCTTGTCTGCGTTACCGGTCGGGCTTGATAATTGAATGAGTCTGCCACCGCAGTCACCAACTCAATGAGAAAAAGCCATAGGAGCATTTGTAATCATGGGACCGTTAAAAAATCTGTTTGGTGGAAAAAAGGGAAAATCTGGTAAAGACACCAAGTTCTCCGTTAAATTCGGCGACCAGGGGCAGTCATCTGAACCGGCAGCGCCAGCCACAGCAGAAACAACCCCAGCAGTGTCACTAGCTACAGCCAAAGCGGAGGCTCTCCAGGCGAAGAAAGCCAAAATGGCGGCGATCAAAGCTGAAAAGGCCGCAGCCAAGAAAGGCAAAACTGTTGCACCAAAGCAGCCTCAGCCAACTGCTGCCAAGACGGCGGCGAAGGCTCCCGAACCGGAGAGCGCCAATTTTGCTCCCACATACTTAAACCCGGCTAATGCTCTGAATGCTGGACGCCGACGCCCGGGTCCCAGCATGAACTCGTTTATGACCATGGCACGTCAGGCGAAAATCCCCAAGGTAACACCCAAGCTACCCAAAACCAAAAAATAACTGGCAAGTGGTCAGCTGACAGCGATGTTCCTCTCGTTCCCTGACGAAGGCTCATGTACTCTAGAGGATCTGCCTCTACTCGCCCTAGCTCGTCTGGGCTAAAATGGTCGGGCCAAATGTTTTTCTGAAGATAGAGCATATTGGCTCGAAATGTTTGCTAACCATTTTAAGCTAGACGAGCTACTGCGCTTGGTTAACGATGCTGTAGAGTTTTGAGAAAGACCAGAGCGCTGTATAACTGAAAGGCAGGATCCCAATCAGTTTCCGATCTGCGAGAGATGTGAATGTTGGAGGTAATGCCTCCTAGCAGTTCTGTAGGGTCTACAAGTATTTTGGCTTGCTGGAGCGCCATCTCGCCAAAGCTGGTGAAATCAGACCAAACTGGAGTCTCTCTTAACTGGGTGTTTAGCAGATCGATTAAGTTATTCCACTTGAGGCGGTTACTCACTTCTTGCCTCTCGCCTGCTGTGAGTGCCAGGTCGTCCTGAAATTGATAGTTAATGTTACATAAGCGTAGCAAACATTTTCTGTTAGGGACGTGCAGGTCGCAAACCTGGACATAGTCCTGAATTTGTTCTTGGCGTTGCTGTCTACCACGGGCGTCCAGAACTACGACTGATTCAAAGATGGGTAACCGCCCTTCTACCCGTTGGGCAACTTCTGACCAGTCGAAGCCGATCGTCCCGACTTGACTTGCTTCATTTTGACAGATAACAGTGGGCTGGGGAGAAATTGCCTGAAAGTAGTTGACTTGAAAGACGCGGAGATTCTCTATTTCTTCTAGGGATGCCCAGAAAGCGGGAATGCCAGCTTCGCGCAATTCCTGTCCGTAAACTTGCAGTTCTCCCAGGCGTCCAGTAAGGTGTAGACGCCAGTGGTGACTGGGTAGCTGTATCTGGGCAGTGTAGGGATCTAGCCCGACGATCTTAGCAAACTGTTGAGCGATTTGACGCCTGTTTTCTCCGGTAACGGGCTCGATAATTAGGACTGCGCTTTTGGTATTTTCTGGCTGGCTATTGGCCCTAGCGATCGCCTGTTTGAGTCTTTGCTTTTCCCGCGTTTCCAGGCGCTGAAGGCCCGATCGGGCAAGGGCGGCAATTTTAGAATTAATAGCATTACGCAGCAGATGTCGATAAATCTTTTCTGCCAAGTCTCCCTTACCAGTTTGTTCGTAGAGGCGTCCTAAATAAAGCCGCCCCCAGGGATTCTGGCTCCTGTTTGAGTAACTGCTTGAGTAAATTAGCTGCTGTGCGATAGTCTTGGCGCTTAAAAGCGTCAGCAATTTGTTCGATCATGGGACTGGTGAGAGTTGTAATATTCAATTAATATAGTTGTAGTCCGCCCAGGTGGTGAGAGTCTGAATAGCCGCAGTCCGGTTCAGTGCCCATAGGCAGAGGTCAGGAAAACGACGTTGCGATCGGGCGGGCCATCGGGAGGGCAGCAGGATGCTTAACAAAATTAACAATCGTTGAAAGTATTGGTAGGCAAGGGTTTGAGCAATATTATCTCACCGATAGCAGGATATCTGGGCAGATGAGGAGTCCCACGCGGGTGCATCTCACTTTTGTAATGCAGCCCCTGCGCAGCGGAGGGGGCCCGGAGCGTGGGCTTTGTTCGTGTAGCCGGGCCCTTTAGGGTTCGGGCGGCGAGGCAAATATGGGATGCACCCGTCCCACGCAGTAGATTTGTGATAGCATCGAACTGTCGTATGATGGAATAAACTGGATCTTCGGGATAAGTACATCAGTTCCGCAAAAGCCTTGTTTATTAGAAGTGGGTGATTCGCCCGCATCGAATTGTTGCGAGAGAGAAACTGATTGGGACTCATTGCAATAGGATGTTCAAATACCCTGACAGTTAAGACCGTTGTGTCCACTGAAGACAAGCAAGGAGTGTTCGTTATGAAACCCAAAAAAGCCCTTCTTAGTTAGCTCATGTTTGTTGTATGCTAACAGACATGCCCAAGCAGATTGTACAACGTGGCATCCTCATCACTGTGGCGTCAATGATATAAGAAGAGAAATTGATAATTGCATCAATGGCGGTGGGTGTTCTCTACCTGCTGATGAAGCTTGGGGTGAAGCTGGCAGGATTGCATATAGAGCTGCTCAAGAGGCAATAGCAGCTAATAATTTTAGACTGCCCGCTGAGTCTCTTGATTCTTTTCAGAAAAGACGTCTCAGACCCCACTACGGAGACTTAGTCGATCGAGTCAGGGTTAAATATGGAGCCACTACTTTAGATAATTGGAGAGCTGGTGTTTACAGGATAAGTACTCCTTCTGATGGACAAACCTTTTGTAATGATATTTATATTACAAGACGTTATCGTCCCAATGATTTTGACCTCCTGGAGTTAATTGCTCATGAAATGATGCATAGCTTACAGTGCCAGAGATTCGGTGGAGCATCTAATTTTGGGTACCACTACTTCAAAGAATATAAGAGGGCCAATCAAAATTATAGAAACAATAAACTTGAGAGAGAAGCATATGATTTTGTGGCGAGTATTGACTTGCGTACGGAGCCTGCAGCTGGACGTAATGTAGATTGGACACAGAATTTTGGAGACCGAATTGGAAGTCATCGAGAAATGCCAGAAGGTTCTTTTCTACAGTCAGGTGATGGGCGATCGAAAATGGTTATTCAGGGTGACGGAAACTTGGTTATTTATGGCCCTGGCAATCGTCCGATTTGGGCAAGTAACACTGCACTGATGGAAGAGGGGTACCTTCATTTAGACTTGCTATGCAGTCAGACGGGAATTTAGTCATTTATGGAAGAAATAGTGCAACTTGGGCCAGCAATACTGATGGAAAAGGGGTTGGCCCCTTCACATTAGTCATGCAAAACGATGCGAATCTAGTGATTTACGATTCCAGAGGTACTCCAACTTGGGCTTCAAACACATGCTGCCGCTAAGTATTTTATCGGAGTTACAGCTTGTTCGCTATTTAATTAGTACAATAACAGCATTTAGTAAACCAGTTCTTAAACGTATTTGTTCCCATC
>JACOMV010000095.1 GCA_014324065.1 Hormoscilla sp. SP12CHS1
ATGGGAACAAATACGTTTAAGAACTGGTTTACTAAATGCTGTTATTGTACTAATTAAATAGCGAACAAGCTGTAGTAAACCTGAAAGTGCTCTCCTCTCCGCACTCGCTTAGGCGCTCGTGCTTCGGGATGCGCTCGCACAGAGCTAGTTTTCTCAACCTATAAATAATGATATCGTCATTATCGAAAATCGGCAATATAAAATATAAAATAATCTTATTGATTGTTGATTGGCAAATATGAGATGCTCCCTCCTTAATGGCAATTAAAAAATAGCAATTAAAAATAAAAATTTACTCAAAGCGTTGGCGATCGCGCGACCAACGTTGGAGACTGTAATATTGGGGACCATCTACGATCAGACCGGGAGTGCCACCATCGGCAAGATCGGCGATCGCAATCAAAGATTTAGACATGGCTCCATGAAATTCGCTGTAAATTAAAGCGCTAGCTGTGGAATTGAAAATTAAAGTGCGCGGACCAGTTTGAGTATTGCCCAAAGAAGTGAAAACTTGCGAGGAGAGCGTCAAGACGATTTCCGGCTGGCGATCGCCTGTCAAATCAACCAGTTGCACGAGGGAGTTGCCGAGAACGAGGGGAAAAACATTGGCAGAGGCTTCATAGGGAAGCAGTTGACTGAGAGTAGGAGGTGCCATAGCGATGGTCAAGGATCCGGCTGCTTGCAACTCGGGCCATAACTGATGTAAAAGAGCCCTCGCTAACTGGGGGCGCGATCGGCTGAGATCGGCAAGAGTAATCACTTGTGGGTCCAACCATTCCAGAGCTTTGGCCGTGAAAGCTAGGGGTGTGGGAGCAGTCAATAGGGTGTCATCGATGTCTCCGGAGAGCGCTACTCGCACTACTCCGGAGACATCGAAGGGTAAAGCCTGGCCAGCAGCCAATAAGCGCAAGACGCCTTTTTCAAGTTGAACGGCTTTGACAGTAGCTTCAATAGTTTTCGGTGTTGCCCCTGAGGTCCAGAAAGTTAGATTTATGTGGGGGTCAAAATCTAGACCCAGCAGATGCCAAAGTCTCGCACCACTAGAACTATCAGCCAGCCGATCGGGAAAGGGAGATCTGAGCCAGCGTTGACCGTTATGAAAACCAGCCACCCGCAGCTGATACCAGACTTGAGAACTGTCTAATTTGAGAGTATCCTGGGCAGTGGGTAGCAACCAATCTTTCTTACTCAGCTCGTCTTTTGGTTCCACTGAGGCCACAATGCGGCTGACATGAGGCACAGATGATTTCCAGAGAGCATTGTCGAGTTGCTGAAGTAATTTCTCAATTTGTTGATGGTTAATTGACCCTCTAGTCGGCTGTTTTTCGAGCCAAGCGCTGCCGCCGTGGAGTCCATCTTTGGCCGTGCGAATCAGGGCCCCCCAAGCGATCGCGTCGGACTGAGTAGATGTTACCTGCAGGGCTGCCTTGATCCGGTTCCACAAACTGTCAGAATCGGTTTTGAGCAACCGGGCAATTTCCCGTTGGTTATAGGGCTTCTGGAAAATCTGCAAAGCTGACTGCCAGCGACCGTCAATAATCTGGGTGAGGACTTGCTGGCTAGGAGATGCCCAAGATTTGTTAGCTTGGGACTGACTTACCTGGGAGTGCATGCGAATTAATTCCAACTGGGCTTGGGCTCCTGGCGACCAATCTGGCGATCGGGTCAGAGGTTGCAACATTTCCAGAGCTGGCGTCCACAGACCACTGCGAGCTAGAATTAGGGCATTTTGGTAGTTCTTTAAGGCCAGATCGGCCCGCGGACGGTCCGAAAAATCGAAAGGCGTCAAAGCAATTTCTACGAGCGCCACAGGTGCTAGTCGCTCTTGACGGGGCTGGATCTGGTAAATCTTGAATTTGGGCTCAAAACCAACGGTTTGATTGACAATCAACTCCAGAGTGCGATCGCCCGCCGTTACCTTACGCCAGATAGCAGGTTCTCCGGCAGGGCTAGCCCACTGGAGCATCTGCACCAGGTGAGTTTCCCTGGGGTTGTAGTATAGTACCTTTCCATAGGCGATCGCCCCATCTCCGGTTCTCTGTCGTCCCACCAGATGGAGCCACCGTCCCGTACCCTGCATTTCTGGCTGTGGTGAGGGCAGTTCTACTGATGTCAGTTGCAGCTGACCAGAAGATGCGCGCTCGACCGATCGGTCGAGCCGGGGAGTATCAACCTCTTCATCAGAATAGGATACCGACATTTGGCTGACTAGCTGATAGTAAGCTCCTGCGGTGGAAAAATACTTGGGAGTGTCCACGCGCCTGTAGACTCTCAGCTGGCTAATATACTCGCAGTCAGTCTGACAATTTGGGCGTTTGCTATGTACTGGCAGCAGCAATCCCGTTCGGCAGTGTTTAACTCCAGGCTGTCTCCTGGTATCATGCCCCCATGCGCTCCACTAAGCCGCGAATTTCCGGCAGAGTGCGCATGGTTTGGCGGTCAGTTACTAAGGTTTTGGTTTGTTGAGGCAAAATTTGATGCAGCCAGACTATTCCATCGGGATCCACGATCAGTTGGATAGCTAACCAAAGCCCAGCCGCGATCGCGCTAGCACTACTGCCCAAGAGTAATATTGCCAGTAAGGACGCGCCTTTATTACTAGACTGAGACTGTGACATCGTTAATTGCTAATTTTTGATGTTTCTTCTGCCTAGGATGAGAGTAGGACTTGCTCATAGGCTTCACCTGCTCGTTCCCAAGTATACTCTCGTTCAACGAACTCTCGCGCGTTCTGAGACAGGCGCTTGCGCAGGGCTGGGTCTGTAAATAATCTGCTAATGGTAACAATACTCCTCAATCCGATTTGCCCGCAAGGCCCGCACTGGTACGTCACCACCATCTACAGATAGTCCTTCTAAGGCCCGATCGCTCCCCACCACGGGCGTTCCAGCGGCCATTGCTTCCAGGGTTTTATTTTTGATGCCAATGCCTGCCCGCATCTGCCCGCATCGCAAAGATATTCAGATCTTTTACCCATTTGCGCAGTTCTGCCACTTCTGCGTCTGTCACCACCCCTTGACGCTGGGTCGCCACCGTGATATCACGCCTATTATGTAAGTAAAGGAGATCAATATGCCATCCATCGATGAGATTATTAAACAGGCAGATAACCCGTTTGATAAATATGTTACGGGGAACTTTTGTGGAGAACAACTCGACCAAACCCCCATCGTGGAATCGATTCATCAACAGGAACTTGCTAAAATAGCACAAGTTCTAGATAGCGTAATGAAAGACCATCGCCCGCGCACGGTAATGCTAGCTGGTGACTCCGGTGTGGGCAAGAGTTATTTCTTAAAGCGCCTCAAGCAGCAGTTCAACAACAAAGCATTTTTGGCTTACATCGCACCCTGGGCAGATAGCGACTACATCTGGCGTCATACCCTGCGCTATACCGTTGATAGCCTGATGCACGTGCCAGAAAACCAACAAGAGTCTCAGTTGCTCATCATGCTGAAAAATATATCAGCTTTCCCAGAGGGTAACATAGGCTCGCGGCAACAATTTATCAAGAAAATCAGAGCAACCTATCGCTCTGGAATTTACAAAGTAAAAAGTTTTTTTGGCGTGTTATATGACCTGAACAATCCCGAACTGAACATCACGGCCTATGACTGGTTGCGAGGAGATGACCTAGATGAAGAGGAGCTCAACTCTTTGGGAGTAACAAGTGCTATTGACAGTGAAGATGCGGCGCAAAATATGATGATAAATTTGGGCATAATTTCCCCAAGACCAATAGTGCTGTGTTTCGATCAACTCGATAGCATCCCCCGCCTGCCAAATAGCGACTTCCTAGATATCCAAGCTCTGTTTAAAGTCAACTCTAGCCTTCACACTTCCTCGCGCAACTTTATGGCGATCGTTAGTATCATTATGGATACATGGAAACGCAATATCAATGTAGTTCAAGCTGCCGACAGAGCTAGCATTGATGAAGAGGTTCGTTTGAAGCTGATCTCTCTAGATCAAGCAGAAGAACTCTGTGCCAGCAGACTATATCCTCTACATCAGCAAGCTAACCCTCAACCCCCTTCGCCCATTTATCCCTTAACTCGGCAATGGCTGGAAGAAAAAATCCCCCAGAGCAAAACTACTCCCCGCTATGCGCTGATGGAGGGACGTAAGCTAATCGAAGAGTACAAAGAAAGTTTAGCTATTGCTTCACCAAAAGTTACCCAACCGACCCTCTGGAGCCCCAAACCTGCTGTAGAGCAAGACTTCCAGGCAACTACGTCTCTTCGCCCCAAACCGACTGTAAAGCCAGACTTCCAGGCAGATTTTCAGCGGGAACAGGCAGATTTTCAGCGTGAATGGGACCATGAATTCCAGAATAATTCCCAAAAAATTACCCGAATTCGGCATTACGATGGTCCAGAACTAATAAAGATGTTGCAATTGGCTCTTAAAACCTTGGGAGTCAAGTATATTAAGCCTACATTGCTGTCAGGGAGCACATTTGCCAGTTGTTCCTTCAGTTATATACAGCCCGATGACAGGTATTGGTTAGGATTAGTCTGGGTGGAAAATCAAAACATGCGTAGCTTTTTTAGTCTCATGAGCGCCTGCGATAAAGCGATTCAGAAAAATATGAGTCAACCTCTGTACTTGATTAGAAATGAAGGAGTGGGTAAGCCTAATACTAAGGGGAATCAAATATATCAACGAATCTTCACTGGTTCTCCCCATGTTCACATTGAACCGGATATGGACTCGGTATGGTACCTGGCAACCTACTATAATCTAGTGAAGAAGGCTAACTCTAGAGAGTTAGTAGTTGCCGATAAAGTTCTGACGCTAGAATATTTAGAGAAACTGATCCGTGACTCTCAGATTCTGCATAACTGTCCTTTGTTGAAAAAATTGGGGATTGCGGTTCTCCCGGTACCGCAAGTCTCCAGAAGGGACGATGATGAGCAAAATGCCGAAGATCAAAGGGATGATATCGGACAGAACGTCAAAGATTTTGTGTTGGATATAGTCACTAACAAGCATCAGTTGATCGGGCGTAATATCCTGATTGAAAATGCTTGCAGTCAGTTTCCGCAGGTGAAGTCAGCGGAAGTTGAGCAACTGATTCAGCAACTGTGTCAAGAAAAGATCGTGAAAATTGTCAACCCCAAGGCTCCACTAGAACAACAATTAATCTGTTGGGTGCCTGATGCTACCGGTAGGGTATAATAAGAAGTTTTGGCAGTTGTCCTGTTTGCTCGATCGCACGAGATGATTAATCAGACTTGGGCAATAGTGGTATGTTACTGTAGGATATTGTCATCCACGCTAGATGGATTATTTTAATACAAGGTAAAGGCTTACCCATGGAAGCAATTGAGCTGAAGTTCATGTTAAAATTGTTGGAGTTTACCGGCTACCGGGCCCCCATCAGTAAGATTAAGCCTAATCAAAGTACGAAAGCCCCCCAAAGGGATAGCATCTGCAAAAAACTGTGCGATCGCCAGTTGGTGGCTTGCGTGGAGGAGGTGGCCAAACTGACGATCGCGCCTCCAGGCAAGGGGCTACTGGAACTGGAGCAGACTGAGTTGCCGGTGACTGCCGTGGAACTGAAGGCGCTCAAAGCCTGCACGAAAGGTATAATTAACTCCTCTGACACCGGCATAAAAGCAGCCGCTCGACAGGCCGTGCTCCAAAGCTTGGTAGAACGGGGCTTTATTAAAGCAGTCAAGACAAAAATCACAGAAGTCTGGCTGACAGAACGAGGACAGGAATTTTTGCTTTCGGAATATGAATCAAACAGCACTGCCACCATCAGTTTGAAAATGCTGAGTGATTATCTGCGATTCATGCGACAATCGGTACAGAAGCAGGAGACCCGGTCGCCTGGTGCCACCGATTTTTCCGGAACAGTGTCCGCACCGGCGATCGCCCCCAGCGATGAGGAGATTTTGCAGCTGATTCGGGATTTAGACCAGCAGCTGCGCACGGACAATTATCTACCGATTTTCCATCTGCGAGAGAAGTTGCAACCGCCTCTGTCCAGGGAAGAACTCGATCGGGCACTCTATCGCCTAGAACGAAATAACCTGATCGAGTTGAGTGCTTTGCAGGAAGTCATAGCTTATACACCAGAACAAATTGACGCTGGCATTCCCCAAAATATCGGCGGTCGCCTGTTTTTTATTATAGTAGAATGAAAGCCCGGTAGTCTTGCGATCGGCACATAGTCAGTATCGAACAGGTAAGTAGGATTCAATATGCCATCCATTGATGAGATTATTCAACAGAGGTTAAACCCCTTCGATCCAGTCAGTTTTGCCACGGGGAACTTTTGGCAAGAACAACTAGACCTTTCCCCCAGCATTAACTCGATTCACGAACGGGAACTAGCCTCAATAGCAGCAGTGCTAGAACAGGTAGCCAAAGACCATCGCCCCCGCACCATCATGCTGACCGGAGACTCCGGTTCGGGCAAGAGTTATCTATTAAAGCGGCTCAAACAGGAATTTAACAGCCAAGCCTTTTTTGCCTACATCGGTCCCTGGGCAGATAGCAACTACATCTGGCGTCATACCCTGCGCCATACTGTTGATAGCTTGATGAAAGTGCCAAAGTACCAAGAAGATTCTCAGTTGGTACTCTGGATGAAAAGTCTATCGGCTTTCAGCGATGGTAGTCTGATGAAAAGGTTACTGGGCGAGCGGAAACAATTCATTAATGACCTGAGAGCCACCTATCCATTGGGAATTTACAATGCGAAAGAGTTTTTTGGGGTATTATACGACCTGAATAATCCGAAACTGAAGATGACAGCCTATGACTGGTTGCGGGGAGACGATCTAGATCCAGACGATCTGAAAGCTTTGGGAGTAAAAAAGGCGATCGACAGTGAAGATGCGGCACAAAATATCCTGATTAATTTTGGCATAATTTCTGCTGATACCAACCCAATCGTGCTGTGCTTTGACCAACTGGATAACATCCCCCGCCTGCAAGATAACTTCCTAGATATCCAAGCTTTGTTTAATGTCAACTCTAGCATTCACAATTACTCGCCCAACAACTTGCTGGCGATCGTTAGTATTATTAAGAATACTTGGAAACGGAATAGTGAGATGGTGCAATCTGCTGACAGAGTGAGGATTAATGAAACGGTTGACCTGAAGGAGATATCCCTAGATCGAGCAGAAGAACTCTGGGCCACCAGACTATATCCTCTACGCCAGCAAGCGATCCCGAAACCGGCTTCGCCCCTTTATCCCCTAACTCGCCAACAGCTAGAAGCAGAATACCCCCGTGGCAGAACTACGCCTCGATCTGTTTTGGTGTTGGGACGTCAGCTAATCGGACAGTACAAAGAAAACCTAGTTATTGATGTGGCCGGGCCTCAGCTGACTCTGGTTAAATCTCCCGTACAGCAAGATGCGCTGGCAGCTTTTAAGTTAGTCTGGAAACAAGAATTCGACAAAACTGCTGAAAAAGTTACCCGAATTCGCGATTACGATGGTCCGGAACTGATAAAAATGCTGCAAGAAGCTCTCAAGGCATTGGAGATATCCGGGATCAAGCCGAAACTATTATCAGACAGTGCCACATTCGCTAGCTATTCCCTGAGTTACCAAGATGGGCAGAACCGGGTAGGATTAGTCTGGGCGGAAAATCCTAACATGAGTAGCTTTTTTCGTCTGATGGAAGCTTGCCAAAAAGTGATTCAGAAAAAGTTCTGTCAAACGCTGTACTTGATTAGAAATGAAGGGGTGGGTCAATATACCCATCAAGGTAACAAAATGTATCAGCAAATTTTCGCTGGTTCTGCCCATAGTCACATCAAACCGGACCTGGAGTCTCTGCACTACCTGGCAACCTACCATAATCTGGTGAATGCTGCTTGCTCTGGGGAGTTGGTAGTTGCTAACAAAACTCCGACGCTACAAGAGTTAGAAGTTCTGCTCCGGGACTCTCAGATCATGTCATACTGTCCGTTGTTGCAAGATTTGGGTATTGTCACCTCCGATGGCGGCGAGGCAGAGGTTGATGAAAGGGATAAGTTACTCCGGGAAGTCAAGGATTTTTTGTTGAATATAGTCAGCACCCAGCAGACGATCGGGCCTGAGATTCTGAGGCAAAATGCTCGCAGTCAGTTTCCGCAGATAAATAAATCGGAAATTGAGCAGCTGATTGAGCAGCTTTGTCAGGAAAAATATATGACAATTGTCAACCCTAACGATCCTCCCGAACAAGAATCAATCTCTGGGGTTTCTCAAGAGTAATTCCCTCTCTTGGCTGTCAGTCCGCAGGGGGTTTTAACCCCCTGCGGGCCATGAGACTAATTGACAATGGTGCAAGATGTGAGTTAAAACCGACTAATATAAAGTCCGGGTAATTAAGTAGCTGGACAAAAATCTTCACAGATTCCTACGTTGGCTTAATTGCTCAATGGTGGGGGGGGGGGGTGTGGTCAAAACCCGTTGGTAGGAGACTTCGCCGCCCGAACCCGTTCCCAGGCTTCGCCGTGGGAACGAGGGGCCCGGCTACATGAACAAAGCCCACGCTCCAGGCCCTTTCCTCGCAGCGGAGGGTTCGTTACTGGGCCAGACGTTGTTGCCGCATCAGGGCCACGATTAACTCGTCTGACACCAGTTCTCCGGCGTCTACCTGTGCTTTCGCTTGCACTCCTAAGGCTGTTTGGTCGGCGATCGCCTGACGCAAAATACACCGGTAGAAATATGAGGAACTTGCCATTGCTGGGCTAAAGTTGCCGCTTGAGTGCCCTTACCCGCTCCTGGAGGGCCTAAAAAGATTAATCGCATCTTGTTTTTCTTGACAAATTGTTAACAATGTGACTACCCTGTAGCAAGAGTTTGGTAAGATATAGTTGGTCCACCATCTACTGCTTATGGTTATGACTGGTGAGAACTTGTCAGACTATAGCATCTGGAAAAGGCTTGACCAGGGGAGAAAAGCTAAGGCTGCTCAAGGAGGCTATGCTGGTTATGGTTCGCCAGCATTTGGTCAAAAATCCCTAGATGGTGAACTGGTCGAAGACCCTGACGAACAACAGGTGATTGAACTGATTCGCCGTCACCATAAATCTGGCAAGTCCTTACAACAGATAGCCGACTGGCTGAATATGCATGGGTATAAAACCAAGCGGGGTCAGCAGTGGAAACGGATCTCGGTTAAGCGAGTTCTCGACCGGCTTTACGGCAAAACTCCCAGGGTATCTGGGGTTACTCAAACCTGATACCGCCAGATTTGCCTCTAGATCGCCAGCTACTGCCAGGCAATGCTGGTCATCCATAAACAACCTCCCTGGAAAAACCTCCCTTGCCTCCATAACATAAAATCAGGTTAATTCATTGCTATATAAGGGTTTCATCTGTTTCACTGTTACATTCCTCTAGCATACACCAAGATAGAGAAAATGGGTATATAAATTCGGGCTTAGAGATGAATAAGCTGTAACATCCCTCTATATGACCGCCAGATTGGTCACTCGATCGCCAGCTATTGCCAGGCAATGCTGGTCATTCATAAATAACCTCCCTGGAAAAACGTCCCTTGTCTCCATAACATAAAATCAGGTTAAAGTCTTGCTATGTAAAGATTACAGGATATTTTACTGTTACATTCCTCTAGCATACACCAGGATCGAGAAAATGGGTATATAAATTCGGGCTTAGAGATGAATAAGCTGTAACATCCCTCTGGAGAGTGAGTAGTGGGAACTGGCGATTGGGGACTGGGAAGACAAGGTTGGCGATCGCGTTGACCGTCCGCCAGGAAGATGTCACACTTGTTGCCAGTTCCTTCAGGATCGAGAAGGCAAAGGAAAAACCATGCAACTGGACGACTCGCTGATTGTGGCGCCAGCTCTAGAGGAGGCAATTGACCGTCACCCCCTAACGGTTGCTCCCAACAGACTGCTGAAAGATGTAATTGCCTTAATGTCTCAGGCACGAGGAACTCATTGCTCTGTGGCGAGTTTGAACTCACCGGAAGACGGTTGGTCCTCGGCGGCGGGGGTGCCCATGAGAGAGACTCGTTCGAGCTGTGTCTTGGTCATGGAGGGCTCAGAGTTGCTGGGCATATTTACGGAGCGGGATATCGTGCGCCTCACAGCTAATGGAATGTTACCTGTACCTTGAAGATGGCCAAAAAGATAGGACGCGATCGCCTGGGAGTCTCGAACCTGCAACTGAAAACCTTAGCAGCAGAACTTTGCCAGATATCCAATATAGACCGAGAGGAACAGCAAAGTGATTGGGGACAGCGATCCTTGACGGGAAAACAGCTACAATATGCTAAGATGGATCCAGTATATCTGGCTCAAGTACACGGCCATTTAGTAAAATTAATGAAGCAGGATCATCCCAAACAAACTACTGTGAAGACTGGAGAAACATCATTTAGCGTCACAAACGTCAGAGTCGCGACGGAATGTCTGCGTCTATTCTATTTACATCAGCGGTTTGGTGGCAAAACAATGTTTATTCCCTCGGACGCTGCTGGTATTGGTACGATATTTCATCAGCTATGCGAGCAATTTGTGGCCCTAGCAAAGCAGCGATCGGAGTTTACAGTATTGTTGGCCTCTGCTGATGCTAATGTAGAGGAAGTAGCCTCCCGGATGCAACAGTTGTTTTACCAGTTGGCTTTTTATGCCTACATTGAGACTGCTACGGAGATGGCATCGGAACTTACGCAAATATGGCAGGGTTTAACGGCATTGATTAAGCGTTGGGCCCAATTGTTAGTAAGCAATAGGCGCTATTGTAATTTTTGTGAAGTGATTAGCAAAACTTTTATTGCAACGGAACAGAGACTAACTCATACTTTTGTTTTGCCCGATCGCACCCAGCAGCAAGTAGTGGGAGAATTTGATGGCTTGATCTATGATTTTGAACGCGATCGCCTGTGTGTGGTAGACTACAAAACTTACGCACCGGTGGATCCATCAGCTCAATTAATCCAGGTTGCCCTCTATAGTTATATGATCTGGCAGCAGAAGCAAGTACCAGTTGATGCAGCAGTTTACTGCGTTTTACCAGAGTTCAAAGTACATGACTATTCCAGCGAACAGCTAGCAGAAACGGTGCATCAGCTAATTCCTCATAAATTGCAACAAATGCAGGAATGTTTAAACTGGAAACCTCCACAAGCAGATCCGCCGCCCCCGACAACTCAATCTCACCTGTGTGAAATTTGCCCCCAGCAACAAAAATGTCAGACTTTTTTTGCCAGTAGGGTGGGCACCGCCCACCATCCGGGAGAAAGCACTACAAACCATCGGCAAGAAAGCAGCGCCCAGCAGGGAAGCGCTAAAGCGCTTATTACTACAAACAGCAGCGCCCAGCAGGGAAGTGCTAAAGCGCTTACTACAAACAGCAGCGCCCAGCAGGGAAGCGCTAAAGCGCTTACTACAAACAGCAGCGCCCAGCAGGGAAGCGCTAAAGCGCTTACTACAAACGTAGGAGAACAGTTGGTGGAAATCCTGCAATCATTTAATATAGGAGTTGATTATCTAGGGGCAGCAGTTGGTCCGGCGTTTATCCGAGTGAAGCTGAAACCCCATCTGGGGGTGAAAGTTGTTTCTCTGCTGAATAGAACAGAAGATTTACAAGTGCAGTTAGGGATTGCATCCCGTCCCTTAATTAAATCCCAAGCAGGATATGTTAGTGTAGATATGCCCAGACCCGATCGGGAAGTGGCGCAGTTCTCAGATTACATTCAACCTGGAGAAACATCGCAATCTGTCAGAATTGCCATTGGCGTGAATTTAGATGGTAAACTCGTGGAAGCAGATCTATCCGATCCAAATACCTGTCACTTTTTGGTGGGTGGGACCACCGGAAGTGGCAAAAGTGAATTCTTGCGATCGCTTCTCCTCAGTCTGCTAGTGCGCCACTCTCCCCAACAGTTGAAAATCGCCCTAGTTGACCCCAAGCAGGTAACTTTTCCCGAGTTTGAACAGATGCCCTGGTTGTATTCACCGGTGGTCAAAGACCCCGATCGGGCGATCAAACTAATGGCAGAATTAGTGGCAGAAATGCAATCCCGCTATCAGCTATTTGAAACAGCAAGTTGTGCTGATATTAATGCCTATAACCTCAATGCTGTCAAGCAATTGCCCCGGATAGTCTGTATCTTTGATGAATATGCCGACTTTATGGCCGAAAAGGAAAGTCGCACGGAGTTAGAACAAAGCATCAAGCGCTTAGGGGCCATGGCACGTGCTGCTGGCATTCATCTGATCGTTGCTACCCAACGCCCTGAAGCTAAAGTTGTTACCCCGATCGTCCGTTCTAACTTACC
>JACOMV010000096.1 GCA_014324065.1 Hormoscilla sp. SP12CHS1
CCCCAATACCAAAATTAGCCAAAATTAGCCTTTAGAGCCTTGTGATTTACTCCAAAATGGCATAATGTTGGATATCTTTACCAAAAATTGCTGTCTGAGAGGTCGAAATTTTTATAGGTAGCAACTTGAGTTACTAAGAAATTAGATTTTCAGGGGCCATAACTTCACGAACTTGCTTTCGTGCATCTTCCCGGGAACCTTTGAGAGTTGGAAAAGGCTGCTGCCCTATGCGGCTAACTCGATCTCTCCCAACAATTGGGACAATCTTATAGGGAAAACCCCGATCTGTCAACAACGCCTCACTGACCAACTTGACGCCGTGTGCAACTTTTTCCAACCAACGATATTTAGGGAGTTTTGAGAACAACATTTTCAGTCCCCCGACCACCAAACCGTTATTCTTCCGTAGGGGGCCCTGCGCGTGCGCACGGCACACATCGCTGTCCCATTGCCCCCTTGCAGTTGCTGCAATCTCTCTACCAATCCCGTGTAGTCCCGATCGCCTTCCGAACAGTCCCCTCCAGGGTAGTGAGGCCGCACTGCGTCTATTACTTGTAGCAGGGCGCTAGCGATTTCCGGGTTGAGTGTTAACTGGCGATTGTACGCGCACTGAGGAGGTTTTCGGCAGCATGAGCAACTGATTGCAGTTTGTCCAAACCCAGGAAGCCGCAGTTGCCTTTCAGGGTGTGAAGGGCGCCGTAAATGCGGTTGAGCAGTTCTCGATCCGCTCGATTTTGCTCTAAGGCTACCAAATCTCCCTCTAGCTGATTCAGGTTTTCGTTGCTTTCCACATCTTAAGGTTATTGACTATAAAATTCGGATTTTAGCCAATATTAACTTGACAAGATAATGATTATTTGTGTATCATAACAAAATGTAGGGGGTCTGCAAGAGGATAAATGATGGGAAAAAATAAATCCGGTGATGGGTTAGCACAAGAAGTTCACCTAAATCAGGCTCGTGCTAGTATCAGGCAAGCCTTGTCTCAATACGGACACGGTCACATGAGATCGCTGCCAGTGCAACCGGAACTGGATATGTTGAAGTCGGTACTGGATAAACTGGATAATACTGTAATTAGAATCGCGGTTTTTGGTCTAGTCAGTCGGGGCAAGTCAGCGGTTTTGAATGCTTTAGTAGGGGAAAAAATCCTCCAAACTGGTCCCATTCATGGGGTGACCCAATGGCCCCGTTCTGTCCGATGGACGGATGGTGGGGGAGGGAGGGTGCAGGTGGAATTAATTGACACGCCGGGATTAGATGAAATAGCAGGTCAAGTGCGATCGGATATGGCCCAGCAGGTGGCCCAGCAGTCGGACTTGATTTTATTTGTGGTCGCTGGGGATATCACCCGCACTGAGTATGATGCACTTTTGGAGCTCCAGCAGGCTCAAAAACCGCTAATTTTGGTGTTTAATAAGATTGACCTCTATCCAGAACAGGACTTGGAGGCAATTTATCTGAAGTTACAACAATTCGGAGGCACTGGTGGCAACCTGCTGAGGAGCAATGAAATTGTCCGGGTGGCAGCGGCACCAATGTCTAGACAGGTGCGGGTGGAGTTGCCTGATGGTACTGTTAGTTATGAATGGGAAACCCCCCCATCCCAGGTGGATAAGTTGCGGCAGAAAATTGTCGATCTGCTCAACCGCGAAGGGCGATCGCTCCTAGCACTAAACGCACTAGTGCAGGCCAGGGAAGCAGAGACTAGCATTGCTCGCCAAACTGTGGAATACCGCAGCGAACAAGGAGAAGAGTTAATTTGGAAGTTTGCTCGCTATAAGGCCATAGCTGTGGCCGTAAACCCGATCGCCCTATTGGATATTATGGGAGGAGCGGTGACTGATTTAGCTTTGATTCGGGAGTTAAGAAAACTCTATAATTTACCTATGACCAACTATACTGCTAGTAAACTGTGGAAAACGATTGTATTTAGTTCTGGGGGCTTGCTCCTGGGTGAATTGGGCAGCAGTTTGCTCTTTGGGTTGGGCAAAACTACCGCTGCTGTTACTGGTGCTTCGGGAATTACCGCTTTTGGCGGGGCCGCGATCGCCCAAGCTTGTTTAGCTGGATACGGTGCTTACAAGGTGGGAACCGCCGCCCAAGTTTATCTCGAACAAGGTTGTACCTGGGGACCATTAGGCGCTAATACCGTGATACAATCCATTCTCGATCGGGTAGACTCTAACACAATTATCTATCGTCTACGCCAGGAACTTTTCCATTAAAATTCCGTATACGCAGTGCGTGACGCAGGAGTGATATTGCTAATAGTTAATTGTCCATATTCTACTTCTACCTTGGCAATAGGAGGTGCATCTCATATTTGCAAAAATAGTAATGTTCTAGGTTGGGTTCGCACTCGTTGGCCGGGTCTGGGAATGCTCGGCCACGAGACTATTTTCTTCTTTAGGTGAATAGCTATTATAGCGCCTTTCATTGACATATTCTCGTCGAGAAAGCTCCCTGCTACCGAACCGACGCTCTAAGAATATTGGTTGTGGCCACTTACGATACAGACTTCCTCTTAGGTTGATTGAGTTTTTCTATAATTTTGTCTGCTTGCACGTGCAGTATTTCTGATGCGCTCATCCCATACTTAAAATGGTAAATTGTTGCTATGAGTGAGATTGTCAAATAAAATAATTCTATCGACCAGCCTGCCAGTGCAAACATTAATTTTACCAGCAAAGAAAATTTTTCGCCGACAATTTTAATTAATCCTAATTTCAGTTTATCGTCATTTTTTTTCATTTCCCGCATTTCTACTTTATTTTTCGGCAGCATAGGGTATTCTACCGTATATAAATAGAAACCCCAGAAGCCCTTTTTCTCCACTTGACTGGTCAAAAATGCATTGGTTAGCCCTGTGGCTTCAGCCGTAGAAAGTTTCTCTTGCACTCCCACTTCTTCTACCCATTGCCTGTATCTGATGACGCTAGTGGTATTAAATATTATAGCCACTATAGGAATTAAAAGTATAGCGCTGATTTTCAGCCTCAGCTTCCTAGGCAACAGGATGCTTGCCAAGCCAAATGCCATTCCCAGGATGGCAAATAAGACGATGTTTGCCAGATCGATTATTTCTACACTTCGCAATATATCGCCGATTAAGGGAATGCTGTATAAGTATTTATCTGCAAACCAAATTGATAATTCTTTCAGCCACCTCACCAAACCAATAATAATAGATATCACCCCTAGATAAAGGATTGTGCGCGTCAAGATGAGATAGATAAGTTGCTGGTTTTTACTTTTCATTTGATCAGGGTAGATCGCAAAGAACTTACTTGTCAGTTGATATCGCCTTTTGGGCCAGCTTGGGCGATCTGAGATATCTCCTCAGGAGTAAGCCCTGGGGTATGGCTGTCTATTCCTAGCCAGAGGAGATATTCTATATTACCAGCTGGACCTGTTAGAGGCGATCGCATTAAGCCCCGATCGCGCCACCCCAGCTGTAATGCAAATTGCCACACTTGCAGTATTGCATTGCCCCGGTCTTGGGCGTCTCGTACCACTCCTTTTTTGCCCACCCGCCCCCGTCCGACTTCAAATTGCGGCTTCACTAGCAATATTACCTCTTTGGGAGGCTTCAGTAGCTGCCAGAGTGCTGGCATAATTTTGGTCAGGGAGATAAACGAGACATCCACTACTCCTAGCTCTGCTGGCTGGGTGCGATCGTACAACTGGGCAGGAGTAAGATATCGCAAATTAGTGCGTTCGAGCAATATCACCCTGGGGTCTTGGCGCAAGCGCCAGCCAACTTGTCCGTAACCAACATCAATACCATAAACCAGTGCCGCCCCGGCTTGCAGCAGACAGTCGGTAAAACCGCCTGTGGAAATGCCACCATCTAAGCATACCCGGTCTTGCACCGGTATGGCAAAGACCTCTAGGGCTTTAGCTAGCTTTTCCCCGCCTCTGGAGACGAAGGGCGATCGGGCCTTGACCTGAATCTGGGAGTTAGTATCTACGGTCGTGCCAGGTTTGTCAATCACTTGCTGATTTACCATCACTTCTCCTGCCCTAATCAGCCGCTGGGCCAGCTGGCGCGACTCACATAATTTCAATTCTACCAATAAACTGTCTATTCGTTGTTTAGCCAAGGTTTTTTACTCTTCTCGTCACTATCTCATCAGGAGGATCTTGACATACATTATAGGTGATTTTACATCTGTCAAGGAACATGATCTTTATGTCAAATATCTAGCTTTTATGGTAACATAATTATAAGCTGTTTTGCCTAGCGCTGTCAAGTGCTAGGACTTTAGTGCTTACTACGAACCTTGGCAAATGCGATCGTTGCTAATATTATTGCAGTTCTCTCATAGAGGAATAGTCATGGATTTTTACACAGTGGTCTTGAGTCAAAGCGCAAGTTACTGGGTGGCTTTGTGTTTGGAGAATGGTATAGTCGGTCAAGGAATCACCCAAGCTGATGCTATTAGGAAGCTTCGAGATGCGATCAAGTCCTTTCAAGAGGTTTATGAATCAGAAGATAACATTGATATAGCACCTGTGTCTATTAAGGAACTGCATAAATTTTTGACTCTCTAACAACAAGAACCTACTCAGCAAACCTATGAATTGAGGGCGCTCCATGCCTAAGAACATTCCTTCTCTCAAACCAAGAGAGTTGTTCCCAATTTCCCACTTTCACTCCTAATCTGCTGGTTGGGCGCGAGCGTCAACTGGGCGGGCCTTGACCTTAATCTGGGTTAGTATCTACGGTCGTGCCTGGTTTGTCCATCACCTGCTGATTTACCATTCACATAACTTCAATTCTACTAATAAACTATGGATTCGTTGTTTAGCCACCATCGTGAAAGTAAAGTAATTATTCTGGGAAAACTGCGACTGCCTCAATTTCGATCAGCCAGTCGGGAACCACTAAACTGGCCACTCCCACTGTTGAACGCGCTACCTTGTTGGGATTTAAGGAATTATTAAAGTATTCTTTATAAGCATCAAACCAGCCTTGATAGTCAATTTGGTTGTCTTTGAATTTGTCCGCTACCAGGTAAACCCGCAGGTAAATTACATCAGAGATTGTCAGTCCTACCTGCTGCAATCTCTCCTCAATACGCTTCAAGGTGCCGAGGGCTTGGGTTTTGGTATCGCCATATCGTTCTCGACTCCCAGCCGGGGCATTTCTGTCCAAGGGTGGCGGAACTGTGCCACTTGTCCAGAAATACCCCCGTCCCCCTGGCACCGCTACCGCTGACGCGATCGATGAAGTTGGTCGCGCGTAAAATTCCACTGTTTCTGGTGCAGCAGCTTTGCCATTCAGATTCACAAGCACTACACTGACAATACTCAGGGCCAGGGCCAATAGCACCCAACGCCCTCGCTGCCACAACTGAGAGATCGATCCGTTCATCATTTTCTCCTCTATTTCCCTTGTTAACCATTCTGAACCCGCTGGTGCAGTGCTGCTACTGTTGTCCGTGTTGACTCCAACGCCCCAGCCATCCAACCCGTATAGTAACTCAAATGCTCCCCCGCTAGATAGATGGGACCATCTGGTTGATTTAGTCTGGGGTGCAGATGCAGAAATCTCCAGTCATCTGCTGCCGTTTGCCAGTTTTGTCTGTGTAAATGACTCTCACGCCCCTGGGAGTTTTTCTAATCTCTTTTACTTCTGCTTGGTACGTAATTTTATTACCCACTCGGTTTTCAAAGGCTTTGGCAATTCGATCCATGCCCCCCACAGGTTGGAACATCATCATTTGTTGGTTGATGCTATATTCAAAGAAGAAGTAGTTGCCAAACCCTGATTGAATCAGTGCTTTCAGGTCAAAGGGTTTGTATGGTTCTCCCGGTTGCAATCCCGCCCCTGGTAAAATCCGATAACCACGGCGACTTGACCCTTTGTAGAACAAATCTGGTGAGAGATTGCCTTCTCTGCGGAGAAATTCGAGCATTTTTTCTATGTCTTCGGTTGTCAGTGGCAGATCTAGGGCATCTTGGTCGATCGCCTTAGCGAGTAATTCTGTCATATAGCCCCGCATATCTGTTTTCGCCTCGCGGATCCGCACACGGAGATTCGATAGAGGTCCGACACCTTCATTATAGTAGTAGGCTGCTTCGTTAACGTTGGTAAAAACTTCTATGGGGACGCCCAATTCTTGGCAATAGTCTAGGGTAATGTGGTGCTGGGGTATCCGCGCTGGACCCGGATTAAAGTACAGTCCGGCATTGAAGCAAGCGACTTGCCTTTCGCTGCTAATCTCTGTTTCTACTGTGCCTTGGCGGACTGTCCAGCAGCGACCTCCGGCACGTTCTCTGGCTTCTAAGATGGTGCAGTCGTAGCCAACTTTTTCCAGTTCGTAAGCTGCTGCCATGCCAGCAATACCAGCCCCCAGGATGACAATTTTTTGCCCTTTGCTGTTGCCGAAAAGTTCAAATTTACTCCTGGCGGTTGCTGGTTGTTTTAGTAAGTCTAGGGCGGTCATCGCCGCGTAGACTGAACCAGCGGACGCACCCACCAGATAGATAAAATCTCTACGCTTCATACTTGCTTGTTAATGTCTCCGATCGATTATATAGCATTGGGAGCATGAGAATTGAAAATGGCAAATAGCGCGTTCCGATACCCAGTGCGCGACGATCGCTAGTGCGGGCTGCTATAGACATGAATAAATTATCAACAATTCTCAATTATACATTCTCCATTCTCAATTAATTATCTCGATGCAAAGCCGTCATCATCGCCTGCTGACTTACCTGCTGATAAACTGTCTGCAAATACTGCATTACTGCTTCTGCATTTCCCGCTTTTCCTGCTTCCCCTGGTAAAGGTATCGTTCCTAAGACATCAATAATAGTTTCATTACTTGGCGGTGGCGCTATTACCACGAGCGCCGGATCCAGTTGGGCCTCATATTTCCAGAATTGATCGATTTTTGGAGGTTGAAAGTTAAGATTTTCCGCTTCTAACTCAGATGCACGATCGTCAGACTCCTCTGGTTCGGCACTTCTTAGCTGGCGGAGTTTGCCGATGATTTGCTCTTTTTTACGTCCCCGTAACTGGAATAGCACAAATGGATCCTCGCAGAAGCGATCGCCCAGCAAATAGTAAACCGCCCCAATATGCTTGCAAGGATTAGCTTTATCGGGACAATTGCATTGCGATCGCACTTCTTGCAGGGTGAAGGGAAACAGACTCAACCCATTGGCAGTAAACACCTCTTCTATATTATCGGGCATTTCTCCTGCTAGCAACTTGGCCGCAAATATTGCCCGCTGAGACATGGTTTCAATTACATAATCCCATTCTTCATCCGTGAAAGTATCCATCCAGATTGAAAGTTGGTATGGTTCTGCTTCTGACCCCTGAACTTTCGCCACTACCTTCTGGTCTCGAAACTCAATGCTGAGAACATTTCCCTCTCGCGCATAGTTTCGTGCCCTTTCTAAACGCTTCTTGAAACGGTATTTATCTAACAGTTCTAACCATCTTTCCGTCCACCATTCCCGTTCGATTGTCGAATTCGTCATCTCTCTATTCACCACGATCAATTCACCTCAATACAGCTTACTGTCTAAATGGCGATCGCTCCCGCACGAGCAGCGATCGATGTCTCCCGGGTTTTCGCCGTCCGGGAGACATCGAAGCGCCCCGCATCAACCCAGTAAATCCGGGTCAATATTCAACTTCCGCAGTTTGGCTGCGAGCAGTTCAGCTTGTTGTTGAGCTTCTTGAAGTCGTAGATCGGCTTCCGCAGCTCGTAGATCGGCTTCCGTAGCTCGTTGCTCGGCTTCAGTGGCTCGTTGCTCGGCTGCGGCTGCTTCCTCATTAGGGGTCAGAATCAATTGACCATCCGCTGTAAACCACCGCAACCACAGCCGGTTAAGACCTTCATAAGTCCCTCGCCACAAGTCTAAACTCAGTTCCAGTTCTCGAATGAGCAAACGCCCATTACTCAGGGAAACTGGTTAGTATTGAGCGCCCACCAAATGAAATGCCTGAAATTCATTGTTGAGGCGACTGAACACGACGTAGTAAGGAACGCGCATAATTTGGGAGTACACTTCCCACTTGGTAGGTGAATTTCCCGGTTGGCGCACAGTCCGGCCCAAATCTTCATTTTCCGTACTGGGGGACAATAGCTCAACTATAACAAATGGACTGACCAGTTCTTGCCACATGACATAGCTATCTCGGCTATCGCGAGCTTCGTAAAGGCGTTCTACTCCCACCACCGCAAACCAATCCGGGCGTTTGTACCAATTCAGATGATGGCGATCGTAGTAAATATTGAGATCGGTTCCCACAAACACTTGCTCCCCGGGAAAAGTACTCGGTCGGAAAGTAACTCGCAACAGCATTGACTGTAGTTCGTGATATTCATCTGGCATCCGGATTTCCTCAGGATCTTCGCTAGGTAGGTCGTACATCGTCGGCAATGTTTGCCGGGGTGAAAGAGGCGGATTGGATGGAGTGGGTAGCGTTGCTAGTTTATTCATTGCTAATCTCCCTACTACGTGCTATTCTTCATGGGTGTGGTCTTGCACCAGTTGGTTGTTGTTGCCCAAACCCGCAAATGACAGTGGGTGCGGCCCACCCTACTAATACTATTCTCCATTATATCTTTTTTTTTCGGAATTCCCTATTTACTATTAACTATTATTCTTCATCTATTATGGCACTGCGATCGAGTAACAGTAGATCCCGCAACCGGTCGCTATCTAGTTCTGCTAACCACTTTTCCCCCGTACCTACTACTTGTTCTGCTAGCAGTTTTTTGCTTTCAATCATTTCGTGGATTTTCTCCTCCAACGTCCCACTACAGACAAACTTATGAACCTGCACGTTGCGGGTTTGACCAATTCTGAAGGCCCGATCGGTTGCTTGATTTTCCACCGCTGGGTTCCACCAACGGTCAAAGTGAAATACGTGATTGGCCCGGGTTAAGTTCAGTCCCACTCCCCCCGCTTTCAGAGACAAAATCATGATTTTCGGCCCTTGCGGATCCTGCTGGAAGCGATCGATCGTCTCCTCCCGTTGCTTTTTGCGGGTTTTCCCATATAGTAACAGCACTTCCTCTCCTAACTGCCGTTCCAGATAGGGTTTCAACAGTTTACACCATTCTGCAAATTGGGTGAATATTAAAGCCCGATAGCCCTCCGCGATCGCCTCTGACAGCATTGACTCTAACCGCATGAGTTTACTAGATTGCTGGGGATTTGTCAATGTTTTTTGCTTGCGGAATTGGGCGGGATGATTGCAAATTTGCTTGAGTTTAGTCAGCAAAGCAATAATTAGTCCGTGACGTACGAGCTCATCAGATAAATCTATCTGGGCTAAGGATCGATCTACAACCTGCTGATATAGTTCCGCTTGTATTGGGGTTAGTCCGCAGAATACTGTCATCTCCTGTTTCTCTGGCAAATCTTGGATGATATCCCGATCGGTCTTCAGGCGGCGGAGGATAAAGGGTCCGGCAAGCGATCGCAAAGTCTGCAAAGAATCGGGGTCTCCATACTTCTCAATGGGCATGGCAAACCGGCGCTGAAAAAATTGCCGGGTGCCCAAATAGCCGGGATTGAGAAAATCCATAATGGACCACAACTCTTGCAGCTTATTTTCCACTGGCGTTCCCGTGAGGGCAATGCGCAACTCTGTCTGTAACTGGCGCACCGCTTGGGACTGCTTGCTGGCGGGATTTTTAATATTCTGGGCCTCATCCAAAACCACAGCTTGCCATTCAACACTTGAGAGTTCCTTTTCATCCCGGAAAGCTAGACTATAACTGGTAACGATCAAATCCCGGTCCTGAATCGTCCAAGCAAAATCCTGACCTTTGGCCCGTTTCTCCCCGTGATGCACCAGAGTTTTCAGGGTGGGGGCAAATTTCCTGACTTCTCGCTCCCAATTCCCTAATACTGAAGTAGGACAAACTAGCAGGGTCGGTCCTGTGAGGGCATCTTGTTCTTGCAAGTGCAGCAGAAAAGCAATCAGTTCGATCGTCTTTCCCAACCCCATATCATCTGCGAGACAAGCACCCAAACTCCAGCGCTGCAAAAATGCCAGCCAACTAGCACCCCGGGCCTGGTAAGGACGCAACTCGCCTCGGAAATTGGCCGGAGTGGCCATCGCCTTTATAGATCGATTATCCGTCAAGTTAGCGAGTAACTCCTGTAGCACTCCGGAGGTCTCAAAACTAACCACTGGCAGCTTTTCGATTTTTCGCGCAGCGTTCGTCTGGGTATCCCCCGTACCGATCCGCAAAGCATCCTCTAAGGAAAGATTCACTTTGTCTTTGCGACTAGCAAAAAACTCCTCAGCGGCGCGGACATCCTGGGGGCGCAACTCCACCCATTCCCCATTTATTTCCACCAAGGGAGAACCCTGGGCGATCAGTTCCTTAAACTCAGCTTCTGACAAACGCTGTTGCCCGATCGTCAATTCCCACTTAAAATTCAGCAGACTCTGCAACCCAATTTTTTCCGTCTTTTTCAACTTTGGCCTGTCGGCGCGAATGCTTAACCCCAAGCGACTAGCCAACCCCTCCCTATTTACCAGAGATGGGGGTAAAATCACTCCTAAACCCCGATCTTGGAAACGCCAGGCAGCCGACTTAATAAACTCATAGGCTTGCACCGAACTCAGGCGACAGAAAAGAGGACGTGGGGTTTCTAAACTGGCTTCAATTGGTGGGAATAACCGGGAAGCCAAACCCAAACCACTCAGGAAAGTTTCTTGCGGTTGCTTAATGGTGCGATCTCGAACCACCAAACCTTCAACGGGATTATTCCATATAGTTGTTGCCTCTACCAGAAATTCCGGGTCATCAGCTGCTTGCAAGCAATACTCCAACATCCAATCTTTAGGACTTGGCGGTGTCTTCCGCATGCCGCGTCCTTCAGGACAAGAGCATGCGGAAGACGCCGGAGGATGCAGCTTAAAACAAGTCAGGAAACCTTGCCGTCCTTGTAGCAGGTGTTGTACCGGTGCTGTCCAACGATCGAGGGCGGTAGAAATGCTTTCTATCCCAGTCCTATGGATAGTTGCATTTTCCTGATTTAAAGCGGATAGCCACTCCCATACTGGAGATGCTATGTTGGGGAGAGAATTGGCACCCGCTACAACTCGCACTTGGCAATCGATCGCCCGACTCAAGAATTCCTTAATCAACCCTTGGGGTGCGCTCGGCAAACTGATGCTATTCCCCATGTTCGTAGTAAACACTTTAGTGTTTACCATATAACTGCGACAAATATCAGGCATAGCCCGAGCAAAATTCACAAGACGGGATTGGTCTATACTGCTATCTAGGAGAGGTTGCCAGCAAGCGATATTACCCTTGAGGGTGGGTAAAAACTTACCTCTGGCCAATAGATCCATACTCCAGCGACTGAGGTGAGACCAAAAGCGCAAATCTGACCCCAACCAAGAATAGTCTAGTCCGGAGAGAGGCTTTGCCTGCAAAAATTTCATCGCCGCAATGGTATTTAAGCAGAGTCCTTCCACTTCCCAGGGATACAAAAACACCTGCTCGCCTCTACGGGCTGCGCTGGACTTTGGGGCAGCTGAATGCTGAGGTATAACTGTAAATAAACCTTCTTCCTCTCGTTCCCGGGATCTCACCCGGGAACGCACGGCCCGGCTTTTCGATATCTCCTGTTGTGCTCTTGTCCCAGGGGACTCGGCACACAGGGAGATATCGGAAGTACCTTTAGCGATCTCCGTTGGCAGTGCGATCGCCCTCGTTTGCCATTTCACATCTTCTAAGACCCAACTAATTTCATACTGCTGTTGTATAGTTTCCCAAAAGGATTGCAACTCAGATGATGTCATCCCCAAAGGATGGCCATAGGTCTCATCCAACTGAGTAATTTTCACCGCCGTCTCAAAGCGCCATGTTTCTCCCCAAATCAACAACTCGCCCTGACTTAACCAACTCCCGTGTAAAATCTCCATATTGTTAATTGTTAATTGTTAATTGCTAATTGTTTATGGTTAGATTTGCTCGTATAATATACAGTTTTCACCACTGAACGCCGAGACCCTTCGATGTCTTCCGGATGCAGGCACTGGTTCCGTTAAGTGTTTGGGGTCAAGGTGCTGAATTTAGGAAATTACAGAGCAGATCGTATGCTAAATAATT
>JACOMV010000097.1 GCA_014324065.1 Hormoscilla sp. SP12CHS1
GAGCCGGATGAGGTGAAAGTCTCACGTCCGGTTTTGAAGACGAGTCGGTCCGGTGACGGACTGGCTTAGTTTAATACAAAAACCCGAACGGTACCGTCAATCTGGAAGATAGGCTCGACTTTTTATTGGTTGCTGGTGCAAACATTTCAAGAGGCTTATCTCAAGATGGACAATGAAGTAGATACTGCCATCAGCATGTTTCGTTGGATTAGTATTAATGCTCAATTGGATTGGTCAGGAGATACGGTTAAGGAAATGCGTAGCCTTGGGGCTCAAGCCGCTGCAATGACGAACTATTTAGGGCGACCTGCAAGGATTAATTACGTGCCGCTGCTAAATTTATCCACTCAGATCGAGACAATTAGGGCTTACCTCACAGACGCGAAAAGGATTGAGGCCAAATATAACCAATTTATCACAATTACTAAGTCCTATGAAACGCGAAAAAGTATAGCAAATCAATTTAAAGGGGAAGTTGAAGCCCAAATCCAGAAGACGATGAGTTTAATTACCAATGCCAAAACTCAGTTGCAGACAGTTCAAGGGCAATATCAAATCAATCAGAATCATTTCCAGCATCAAAGTTCTGGGTTAAACAAGAACAAACATGAATTGCCTGGCCCTATGGCCATAGCCCGTAACAAATTAGAGGAGGCATTGGAGAGAAAGAGAGAGCAAGCAATCAAGAACGCTGTGTTTGCCGTAATTGGAGCTGTTGCTAGCCTTGCTGAAGCAGCAGGAGGTGGAGCTGTTGCCTTTCTTGACGATGTTTTCCAGTTCCTGCCGTTCTTCTAAACTCAGTCGCACGATATATCGTTGCCGTTCCATTGACCCACCCCACAAAACCAAGCATGTTGTTGTTCACGAATAAATGGTAGCAGTTTTTCCTAGTTTTAGTAATTATGCCCTACTATGGGTGTATCTCATATTTGTAAAAAGATTAGTAATAATTGAACGGAACGTTACTTTCCGGACAAACTAGAATAATTCTCAATTAGCGCGTGACCATTGTTGCAAGATGGGAAAAGTGAATGCGCGCATCTATCTGAAAAATGCTATAGTAGAATAAGGACAGAGGTTGCCAAGGATAGATTGCCATGACTCAAGAACTCACAGACATCAGAACATGCATCCTGTCAGGTCGATATGATGATGCATTAATGTTAGTAGACGAACTGGAAGGGATGAGTAAGAAAGCTATTTTGCAAAATATCGAGAGTTTTCTGGTCAGAATGCTGGTTCATTTAATTAAGAATGTAGTTGAAGAAAAGATGAATAATTCATGGTATGCTTCTATCAGAGATTCGATCCTGAAGATCCAAGGTCTAAATCTGAAAGAGAATAAAACTTCTTACTATATTAAGCAGGATGAATGGGGTGACTACTTGGAAATGGCTTTTGCTGATGCAATAGCAATAGGGAGTGGGGAAGTTTTGGATGGGCAGTTGACGCCATTTCAACTCGAATATATGGTAGATAAGACGGCAGTATTTCGGGGTGCGACTCAACTGCTAAATTTAACTTATGAACATTCGGCGAAAACAATACGTAGTGTGATTATGGAGGAAGTCAGCAAACTACCGGGTGGTGAAGATTGGAAATTGGGTAAGTAGAGTTGAACTGAGATTTGGCACCATTAGTCTCATGGCCCGCAGTGGGTTGCAAACCCACGCTATCCCGAGGGAGCTTTCGGTATCCCCTGGGAGCTTGATGTCTCCCGGACGCACGGCGAAAAGCCGGGAAAATCTGCTATTAAGGAATAGTTGGGAACAGAGCAACGTAATTTGAGCGAGTGGTCTCAATACCTATGGGCCCATGGTTGGCGCCATTAGGATCGATATGCGGATGCAAATGAAGAAGAGATCGAGCTCGGAGTTGGGAGCAGGGGAGCCCTTGAGAACTCCGTTTTGTGGAGAGATATCCTCACTCCTCACTCCCCACAAAATCTACGAGGTATTGCCCGAGGATGTACATCCTTAACTTGACCTTCAAGGCACTGCCAGTGATGGTAGCCAATTTTTCTGTCCCTGATTGAAAAACGCTATATTTATAGGTAATAAATTTGGCTCTTCGGTACTTGGTTTGCTATTTAGAGGGTGAAAAATCGCTGAAAGCTATGCTATGTAAGGCTTTGGCGGATCGAGAAACCCAATTGTTATCAACAACTGTCAGTTGATCGCATCAAAGCTTTGCCCAGCAAGGCTTACACCCTTGATTGGTTGCCAAAATACCATACTAACTACCGAAGAGCCATAAATTTTTGGCTCCTCACCTCCCTGCTTGAGCGTAATCCAGAGTAGCTTCGTAGGCAGTCAGTCCCGAAGCTATCGATCTGGCCTTGATTTCACCCACCAAAAACTGGACGACTGTTCGCACAACCAAGTGAGCGAGAGATTTGTCAAAGGGAGTGCCAGCAAGAGACTGTCGCCAGAACCATTCGATCCGCGAGGTCAGTGCTCCTCCTAATGTCAGCACTTGACCGGGTAAGGCAAAAACACCGTGTTGCTGAAGGCGCCGCATCAAGTCGATGCCCGCATCCCCCGCCGGAATTGCCATGTTGTGCGCTAATAGCAGGATCGTTCCGGCAGGCATGGTATCCCAGAAGGAGTTTTCCAATTCCTGACCGACTGTGGTAGCTACGATCACCCCGCCCCGTTCCAAGCATTCGACGGTAAATGCTTTCTGGCGAGAAGGTAATTTCTTCACGCCTTTAGGGGGAGCAATTCCCAAGGCAGGATCGTCGTAGACTAAATCGCAGATTGCCAGATTCGGATACTCCTGCTTGAGAAAATACTGGAGCCTCGCTTGACAGACAGCATGGTTGAGGTTTGGAGAAAAAAATTGGCAGCAGGAGCCTACTCCCATCTATTATTAGAGACTATGTATCCTGGCTACTGCCTCGGTGATGGTGAAGAAATTGCTCGGGCAATGGCAATGGGGGTGGCGCTGGCAGTTGATGTCTCTCACATCTATATGCAACTGTGCCAGGGTAGTCTGTCACCCCAGATATGGCGGCGACTCCAGGACTACGAACAGATCGGAGAACTTCACCTGTCGGCGAATAACGGATAGGCGGATATTCACCAACCCCTGACCGATCGCAGCTTTGGGTTAGACTGGGTAAGGGAACGAGCCGCAGATGGAACGCCAGTTATCCTGGAATGTTACATGCACCGACTCGGCGATCGTCAAAGAAAGCAACAACTGGACCTGGTTGTGGGATAATTTTTACGGTTGTGGAGACTTATTCGAGAGGGCGATCGCCATGAAATACATGTACACCGCAGAAGAAACAGCCCAATTACGGGCAAAGATTGGGTCAAGCCCTTTGCCGCCGCTTACTTTGAAAAGTATAGTCAGCTTCAATCTATTATGTTGCTAGTAGTTCAGCCGGAGAATGAGTTTATCTGTGACGCAGTTTATGACAAATACATATTCTCAATACTGAAAAATCCTGACTTGTCCGCTGCTAGGGCATCAGAATATCAATTAAGCAAGGACTTAGTTAATCTGCCAGGATTTGACTGGGAAATCAACGAAGTGATGCGCAGTTGGCGGAAAATCAAAAAGTCAAATTACCGCACAACTACAAATTAATTTGGGATGAAGCGGGGATTGCAGTTTCTACTTTCGCTGCATTTTGCAAAAATGAGTCTCCATCTAAAAATAATGTCAACGAAGACTATGCATGCCATTCTCCGTCGCCAGGGTGAGGACATTGAAGTTGAAATTATTGGTAAAATGTGGCGTCCTCATCAGGATGGAATCACGCCACAATCTCTGAGGAGCTTTAAGGAATATGAAATTAAACAAATAGCTAAAGATTGTCTAGAGGGAGATACCCAAAATTTGTGCTACTGGACCGATGTTCTAGATCCGGAAGCCTTTGGCAGTAAGCGTTCGGGAATAATATAAGTATAAATACTCGCGCTAGCCCGACGTTAGGAGGGCCGCTGCGCTAGCGTGCAGGCAGCGCAATCGCCATTTTCTTGTTTGTGATTTTGAGGTAGAGTGATCCCGTTGGGATCGCTCTGCTTTCTAGGGATAGACAGTTCTCAGTCTTGTCCCCATATGACAAGAAAATCTTTAAAATATCGTAAAGCTTTACCGATCCTGCTGTATTACAAATTCATCCATCATTACCGAATTACTATGGCTATTGGCTACGTTGCCCTTGTCCTCCACGCCCACCTACCCTTTGTCCGGCACCCCGAAAGCGACTACGTGCTGGAAGAAGAATGGCTGTATGAGGCAATCACAGAAACCTACATCCCTCTGCTGCATGTATTTGAAGGCTTAAAGCGGGATGGTGTGGACTTCAAAATGACCATGAGCATGACACCGCCTCTGGTGTCGATGCTGCGGGATCCGCTGTTGCAAGAACGATACGACGCGCACCTGGCCCTGTTAGAGGAATTAGTCCAAAAAGAGATCGATCGTAACCAGCATAATGGTCACCTGCGCTATCTAGCCGAGTATTATGCCAAAGAGTTGAAGGAGATTCGCGATACCTGGGAACGTTATGACTGCGACTTGGTAACCGCTTTCAAGCAATTCCTGGATAGCAACAACCTGGAGATCGTCACCTGCGGCGCTACCCACGGCTATCTGCCGCTGATGAAGATGTATCCCGAGGCCGTGTGGGCCCAAATTCAGGTAGCCTGCGAACATTACGAGCAGAATTTCGGGCGTAAGCCCAAGGGCATCTGGTTGCCAGAATGTGCCTATTATGAAGGGGTAGAGCGGATACTGGCGGATGCCGGTTTGCGCTATTTCCTCATCGACGGACACGGGATTCTTTACGCCCGTCCCCGCCCCCGCTATGGCAGCTATGCGCCGATTTTTACCGAAACTGGCGTAGCGGCTTTTGGACGGGATCACGAGTCTTCCCAACAGGTGTGGTCCTCGGAGGTAGGCTATCCCGGTGCAGCAGAATACCGGGAATTTTACAAGGATTTGGGCTGGGAGGCTGACTACGAGTACATCAAGCCTTATATTATGCCCAACGGACAGCGGAAAAATACTGGCATCAAATACCACAAGATTACGGGTCGGGGTCGGGGTTTGTCTGACAAGGCCCTGTATGACCCTTACTGGGCGCGGGAAAAGGCAGCGGAACATGCAGGTAATTTTATGTTCAATCGCCAGCAGCAAACCGAGCACCTGCACGGGATTATGCAGCGTCCTCCCATGATCGTCTCGCCCTACGATGCGGAGTTATTTGGCCATTGGTGGTACGAGGGGCCTTGGTTCATCGATTACCTATTCCGTAAGTCCTGGTATGACCAAGACATTTATGAGATGACCCATTTGGCAGATTATCTACGAGGTAATCCGACTCAGCAAGTCTGTCGTCCCTCTCAGTCTAGTTGGGGGTATAAGGGTTTCCACGAGTATTGGCTGAATGAGACGAATGCCTGGGTTTATCCCCATTTGCACAAAGCAGCGGAACGGATGATTTCCGTGGCCAGTCGAGAACCTGCTGATGAGTTGGAGTGGAAGGCCCTTAACCAGGCCGCACGAGAACTTTTGCTGGCTCAATCTTCTGACTGGGCGTTTATTATGCGCACGGGTACGATGGTGCCTTATGCCGTGCGGCGGACCCGATCGCACTTAATGCGGTTCAACAAACTCTACGATGATATCAATCACGGTAAAATCGATAGCGGTTGGCTGGAGAAAGTAGAGAAGATCGACAAGATATTCCCCGAAATCAACTATCGTGTCTATCGCCCCTTGCAGTAGAGCTAAAATCGGGGAGATGGGAAGATAATTATACTTCCATCTCCCCCAAATATTCTCGATCGCATTCTCCCATCAAGTGACGCGAGAGTTACTCTATGCCTGAAAGGGAATTTTGGATTGCTTATCGAGTCTGCTACTGGCTACTAAAAATTCTCTATTCTCAATGAACAATTCTCAATGCTCAATTCTCTACTGACTACTGACTAAGGGACAGGCAATTTGCCCATCCCAGACAGAAATAAAGATGAGACGATCGACTTAGAAATTAATCTCAGCAGCTTGAACTTTTTCAATTTGCTTCTTCTTCAGAATCAGCAATATTTGAGACAGTATGGTAGCAGCAATGAAAGCCATTAACCATTTAATCCGACTAGCGCTTTGCAAGACTATTTCCGTATCAGCCTGACCAAAACCACCCACATTTGGGTTGTTAGTCAAAGGATCCCCAGCGGCAACTTCCTGTCCTTCCGAGACAATCAACTGCGGTCCTAACGGAATCTCCTCTACCACGGCTTCACCGTCAGCAGGCTGAATAGTCACTTCATAACCCTCCTCCTCATCATCGGAATCTACCAGTTTGGTAATCTGAGCGATCGTGCCAGCGGTAGAAGCCTTGTAGACATTGTTGTTGCTATTTTCCCCTGTGGGATAAACCTGACCGCGACCCCGGTTCCCGCC
The DNA here is from genome assembly GCA_014324065.1 of Hormoscilla sp. SP12CHS1. Classification (GTDB taxonomy): domain Bacteria; phylum Cyanobacteriota; class Cyanobacteriia; order Cyanobacteriales; family Desertifilaceae; genus Hormoscilla. Next base: position 6,424 of record JACOMV010000097.1, read on the forward strand.
TACATGTATGGCATACTTCCCGAAGTGGATATTTCGATCCGTCAGCGGATCGGGGGAAAGAACTGGGAAGATAATTTCCTGATATTCCTCGCCCGGTAGCGGTCCGATAATAATGACGTTTTCGTCTTCCTCGGTATAGGTTTCGTAATCGTCTAGATCGATTTCTTCGAGTAATTCTTCAGGAATGCGTTCCTCTGGTGCAATCTTGAAGCCTTCGGGTAACATTAACACCGCACCCACCTGTAAGGAATCAAGTTCGCCATCGGACGACACTTGCTGCACGCTCAGGTCGTAGGGGACTTTCACCACAGCAGAAAACACCGTGTCGGGCAGCACCGACTGGGGTACTTCAATTTCCGTCACTTTAGAAGCCAAGTGACAGTTGGCACAAACAATCCGCCCAGTCGCTTCCCGGGGAGTTTCCGGGGCCGTTTGCTGGGCCCAGAAGGGATAGGCCGCCGCCGTTTGGGGGTGGGCTAGATCTAGCCCTACAAAACAGACAAGGGTAGTGATCGCCAGCACTATAGTTTGAGTCAGTACCCGCTTGCAGCTATGGGCTCTCGCCAATACATCAACTTTTTTCATCAGTTCCAACAATGCTCTGAAATACAATTAGTCCATTGTTAATCGTTCATTGTTGATTGTTCATTGTTCATTGCCATGAACGTTCTCCATCAACCATCAACCATCAACACCCTATACTGCGAAGGGTACCTTTGCTCTTAGGGCCATATCTTGCTAACAAAAGCGCTAAGCAAATGTCCGGAGCGAGGGGGGGGGTCCAATTGAGAGAGCCTTGTGCAAAAGAAGTAACTCCCCCCATAGCGCTACGGGGGGTCAAAAGTTGAAGCATACCACAGTTACTGGTTTGGGAGCCCCCCCTCGCAATGACACCAACTTCAACATTTTTGCGCAAGTCGATCCCTTTCAAAGTATAGGTTCTCGTGCAGCATTAGGTCCACCAGGGGTCTTCACCGGTGCGGAAGTCAGTTTCGGTCCAGGTGGTAAACACGACTTTATCATCCTCTGTGACATCAGCATGGACTAATGCCAAAGACAGGGGAGCTGGTCCCCGCACTACCTTGCCAGCGTCATTATACTGAGAACCGTGACAGGGACAAATGAACTTGTTCTCGCTGGCATTCCAGGGAACCACACAGCCCAAGTGAGTACAAACAGCGTTTAAGCCATACTCTGCCAGGCTTTCGTCTTTCTTTACTATCAGGTAGGTCGGATCCCCCTTCAGCCCCTGAGCCAGGGTCCGTTCCCCTGAATTATGATTGGACAAAAACTCACTGACGATCACGTCATTCCCCAGATAGTCCTTCGCTGTGACCCCACCGCCTGCACCACCACTAGAGGGTGGGATAAAATACTTGACAACCGGATATAGTGCTCCTAGGGCCGTGCCCGTGACCGCACCAAAGGTCAGAAGATTCATGAATTGACGACGCCCCATATCCGGGACATCCGCTGAGCCTGAAATTTGTGTCATGACCTCTGCTTGAGATATTGTTAATTTATCTGTCTATAGACAAAAGTGACCTCCACCTACCTTACTACGATGTCTCCTGTGTGCCGTATGTCCCAGGGGACAAGAGCACAATAGGAGATATCGGAGACAGGCACCAGGGACTTCGGTGTCTCCCGACCTCTAGGAGCACATTCATAGGAGACACCGAGTATATGCTGACAAGATTGTGGTTGGACTCCGCTCCCGTGTCCCCCCTGCCCTGTCAAGGGACACAGCCCCCTCGTTCCCGATGTCTAAAGGGCAGTATGAATAGTGCGCCCTTTAGACATCGAAGAAGTCTGGGAACGTGCTTAAGGCGCTCTCGGGGGACACAGCCACCGCAAGCTCCGCGAGGCAGTTTCCCGTCTTTCTGAGAGTATTATTACATTTTTTTAACTGCTCGCAGATATTTTTCATAAATAAATGTAAACAAAAGACCTAAGGGGGAGTGCTATGATACCATACATAAGAAAGATGCTACAGGTGGCAATCCCGATAATCACTCGCCGATGTGCCGTCCATGTCCCCTGGGACAAGAGCAAGGCGCAGAGATATCGGACTAAATTACAATCTAAAATCTAAATAATATGACAGGAACAGACTTACATCAGTTATTGTTGAACAAATGGGGACGCTCTTACGACCTGAAGCTGCGGCGGACTCAGGGCAAGATATTTGTGCAGGTGATGTGGAAATATCTGGAACAGGCGTCTTTCCCGCTAGAGGAGGCAGAGTATAGATCCCATCTCAATCAGATTGCTCTGTGCCTGCATGACTGGGGCGCTGACGAACAGATCAAGTCGTACATTGAAAACACCGGCGATCGCCCCCGACTGGGTAAAGTGGTCAGCATTCCCATAGAATTGGGAGCGCGGGCTTCTGAATGGATGCTCGACAAGTTTTAAGAGATCACCATCCAATCGCAGTCCGGTGCAGTATCACTTGATATGGGTGATAATACTTTATATCACGGTATGTCAAGTTTCGATGTCCCCCAGAGGGGACGCTCTACATCGCGCAGCGGAGGGTTCCCGGAGCGTGCGCACAGACAGGCTACCGGTCCTGCGCGATAGCACTACTTCAGAGACGTTGATGACGGGTCTGGCATTTTTTGCGCTCGACGGGAGTAAAATGAGTAGATATACTCAATGATGCGATATTTAAGCAATTCGACACCAAACAAGTATGGCTGCGCTCCCGCAAGGGATAGGTCGAAAGTGAGGCCAGACTGGACAGAATCCCTGCTAGAGGATCGGCCATGGCGATCTGCCAAATTCTGCGGCGCGACGATGGCAGTTTGGCTTGGCCGTTCCTGAGTAATCGTTGCAGTGAATTACTGGAGGTGTCCGCGATGTCTCCCGGCTTTCACTACGAAGTGTTTCCAGAAATCCCCTCACGCTGGAAGGAAATCCACCAGCGTTGTTTAGCGGGGGCAGTCCAATGCGGTGCGGAAGACATCTTCCCCCGTCAGGATGACAGCATGGACTGGGTGAAGTGGGAAATTCATCCCTGGCGAAATAATGCTGCCGAAATTGGTGGGATTATTATGTTTACTGAGTAATTACGGAACGCAAGCAGGTAGCAGAAGAACGCGATCGGTTCTTCGATTTGTCCCTGGATCTGCTGGTAATTGTTGGGGTAGACTGCTACTTCAAACGAGTAAATCCAGCAGTAACCAGGCTGCTAGGATACGGTAGCGCGGAAGTAATCGATCGCCAGTTGATAGATTTTGTCCATCCCGAGGATCGAGCTGCTACGATAGCTATTGTGAGTGAGTTATCTCAGGGAAAGCAGATCGGAGAGTTTGAGAATCGCTATCGCTGCAAAGATGGTTCATATAAGTGGCTATGCTGGAGAGGGGTGACGGTAGCAGGGCTGATTTATGCAGTGGCTCACGACATCACCGATCGCAAACAAACAGAGTTAACTCTGAAAAAACTCAATGAAGCGCTCGAAATTAGGGTAGCAGAACGGACGGCAGAACTGGGATACAGGAACGGGAATTTAATTTTCGATCGCAAACGGGCGGAGTCGGCGCTGCGGGCCTCGAAAGCCAGACCGATCGAGCAAAAAGAGCAGCTGCAAAAAACTCTGGAAGAACTGCAACAGGCCCAAGTGCAACTGGTAAACAGCGAAAAGATGTCCAGTTTAGGACAATTGGGTCGAAATAAAAAATCCGGTCGGTTTCATCTATGGCAATCTCTTCTACCTTAAAGGTCACGTCCAAGACTTGCTGAATCACCTGCGTCTCTACCAGCAGCATTACCCCAACCCGGCACGAGAAATCATCGACAACGCCACAGAGATCGATGTGAAGTTTATCGCCACTGACTTGCTCAAAATGATCTCTTCGATGAATATAGGAACTGAGCGTATCCAACAGATTAGCAAATCTCTGCGGATTTTTTCTCGCTCAGACAAATCGAGCAAAACCCCTTTTAATATCCATGAGGGCATTGATAGCACCTTGCTAATTCTCAAACATCGCCTGAACGCTACGAAAAAACGTCCTGAGATTAAATTAATCCAAGAATACGGGGAATTGCCTCTAGTAGAGTGCTATCCGGGACAACTAAACCAGGTATTTATGAATCTGCTAGCAAATGCGATTGACGCTCTAGAGGAAGATAATAATCAGCGGCAGGGCATCATTCGGATTAGAACTGAAGTGATAGATGATAATTGGGTGGCGATTAAAATTGCTAATAATGGTCCAGGAATGACACAGGAGGTGTAGCATTCGATGCTCTATTCACGACGAAGCCTGTGGGCAAAGGCACGGGTTTGGGGTTGTCTATTAGTTACTCGATCGTGGTAGAAAAACACTGCGGAAAGTATAGCTTTAATTCAGCACCTGGCCAGGGAACAGAGTTTGCGATCTCCATTCCCATCCACAGGATAAGCTAAGTTAGATGAAATTATGTAAAAAAATGTAAAGAAATGGAGAGCGACTGCTTGTGTGTTCCCAAATAGGGCTACAAATATTATGTAAAATAAGACCTGATTTAGTCATGCGAATTGCCAGTCGTCCTCCCCAACCAGAAGCTAAGACGCGAACCCGCATCTTACAAGCGGCGCAGCGGTTGTTTGCCCATAAGGGATATGACGGGACCACCACCCGGGATTTGGCACAAGCAGCTGGTGTGGCTGAAGGAACCATATTTAGGCATTTTGACAGTAAAAAAGCAATTTTAATTGAAATTGCTAGCGCTGGCTGGATTGAAATTCTGACGGATCTACTGACGGACTTGAGTGAGATGGCAAGCTATCGGGCTGTGGCTCAAATGATGCGTCGGCGGATGGTGAATATGCAGAAAAATAACGATCTACTCAGGATCTGCTTTATGGAAGCGCAGTTTCACCCGGATTTGCGCGATCGCATCCAGTCGGAAGTGATCGTGAAAATGACGGATGTGACGGAAGCTTTCATCCAAACGGGAATCGATCGGGGGATCTACCGCCCCATGAACCCGAGAATTGTGGCTCAGGTATTTTTGGGCATGTTTACGATCGCTGGGTTCAGCCAAAATACCCTTGTGGAACCGAACTCTTATCCCCAAGACATGAAGGAAATGGCGGAATCGCTTGCTGATATATTCCTAAATGGAGTTTTAGCTGATTCAGAAAAATTGAAAATTGAGAATTGAGCATCTAAAATTGAGAATTGAGAGTCGCGATCGCACGCTGCGCTGTCCGCAGATCGCCAAACATCAGCTATCAACATGTGGATTCAAGGGCTAGACTCATGGGGTAGTGCGGATATCCTCTGTTAATCTTCCGGGAGTAGTGCCCGCACCCGATCGATAAACCATTGACGATCGACTAGATTATCAGTATACTTCTAATTATTGCCACCTCCCTTATGAGAATCTTACGGAAAGGACGAACTCCAATGGAAACGTTTTCCACCATCAGGAATGTTTTTATACAAAAATATCCTGATAGAATAAGTAGGGAATTAATTGCGATCGCCCCCAGCTGTTCTCTTCCCCAATGTAGCACAGGCAGACTTGTTAACCGCCCAAACTTGGCGATCGTTAGGGTCAGAGGATTACGGTAGGAGATGTTGTATTAGACCTCTTGAAAATATCAATTTATGCTATAATAAGATTTGAGAACTTAAATTTGGAGATGTAAATGCTATGAGCTATAGTTATACATGGACATATT
>JACOMV010000098.1 GCA_014324065.1 Hormoscilla sp. SP12CHS1
TGATGGGAACAAATACGTTTAAGAACTGGTTTACTAAATGCTGTTATTGTACTAATTAAATAGCGAACAAGCTGTATACCTTAACAAGAACCGCTATGGTTTCTCTTCCGATGAAGGTTTTTCTCCCAAAACCCTTGCCACCTCATACCCATTTTCCTCTAAAATTACCACTGGTAAGCCTCCTGAGTTGATTTCTATGCCCTTAACTAGGACTGCTCCAGAAGCCAATATATCTCCAACTTTCACATTTCTGCTCGGTTCATCCGGTGCCGTCACAATTGCCGATCGTTCACCCCCTAATTCCATCACTCCCGAAACCGTCACCGCCGTCGCTGTTTTCGCTCGTGCCGGTGCTATCGATAACCGCCCGAGCGGAGGCAGTGGTTCCATTTGCGGGAGAGTGGGGAATATTATCGGTTCCAGTCTGGGCGGCACTTCCCACCAGTTGTCACACCATTCCCACTCGCGATCGCATCAGGCGTACTGGGAGTAATTCTCGGCACTCCTGGCAGCGGCCTCACGACATTAAATGGGTCCCGTTGCTGTCTTTCAGACTGTTCTATCTCTCTAATTCGCTGTTCTGCATTTGTGGACGGAATCAAATCTGGTGCTGAAGGCAGAGGAGCCACAGTCTCCTCTGGTTCTGACTCTGGCTCCGATTTGGCTGCTGTTTTCTTTGGAGCCAGTGCTGGCGTTGCTGCTGGCGAGCTTGCTGCATCTGGTTTGCGATCGCCGCCACCCAACAAACCGCCGCCACCCATTAACACAGCCAGTATTCCTACCCATATCATATCCGATACTTTCTCCATCTGCTGCCCCCCGAAATTTTCAAGAAAATTAGCGTAGCTTGCTCCCAGGCCGTAACCAGGAAACGAGTAAATTGGAAATTTATCAAACAATCCGGCAATATCTCAATATTTTTGACCATCAACAACTAACTCGGAACAATCAACCCATTAAAATTACCAGTTCCAAATCGCCAAAAATACTGCTTAACTTTAATTTTTAATTTTTAATTTACTCCGTCCCATCCATTAACTTTTTCAGCAGTTCCAACCCTTTTTTCACCTGGCGGGAAACTGTCACTGCACTGATTCCCAAGCGTTCTGCCGTTTCTTTTTGGGTTAAGTCTTGTAAAAATACAAATTCCAGGACTTGGCGAGTGCGCTTTTCCAGCTGCACCAGGGCCTGCTGGAGGCGAATCTGGTCTTCTTGGGCCAATTAATTGAAAACTGCGATAGCCTGTATCTGGTACCATTTCTCCCAGGCAAATGACCTTTTCCCCTTCCTCCTCTACCGGTGCATCCAAGCTCAAAGGAGTCTGATTTTGGTTGGCCAGCTTAATTTCCGACCATTCCTCTGCCGAAATCTCCAGAGCCTCCGCTATTTCTCTGTCTGTTGGCTTTCGATGCCACTTTTCTTGCAAGTCCCTTTTCACCGACGCCGCCTGCTTTTGCAGTCCCTTCCACCGCCGCTGAATGCGGACGGTGTTACTTTTATCTCTGAGATAATGTTGTATTTCGCCCCGAATGTAAGGCCTGGCAAATGAACTGAAAGCATGTCGAAAGGACATTTTGAAGCTTTCAATGGCTCTAATTAAGCCTATACAGCCTACTTGTACCAAGTCTTCGTAGCTTTCGGTACAATGGTTCAGCCACTGATGCGCTTCTTTTCTGACCAGTCCTATATTCAGTTGAACTATCTGATTGCGCAGTTCCAGGGATGCCGATTGCTGGTACTCTTGCAACAGACACAAGCTATCGTTCTTCAGTTCTTTGCTGCTGATTTTAGTATTCATGACTATATTCCGGTTGGTAGAGCACTTAACCGTGCCTAGGCAACTTCTTAGTCTGGACAGCCATTGCCCGCCGTAACCTACAACACATACCTTAGCACAGCTAGTATATTCAGGTTCGACTCTGTTTTATTTGATCTCATATATTTATTATGCCAGCCTTGCATCTTTTCGGAATAATGGTTGGTAATTTTTGCTAATTGCTAATTGTCTAATTGCTTATAAGAAGTGCCCGTAGCCCTCTATCATATATTTAGCCATATATAGACATTTTTTTCAAATAGCGTTGCACATGTGATGGATGATGGTTGCGAATTGCGATCGACGATCTATATAACCAGATGTAAATATTTATCACCTGAAACACTAACCCGATCGTTGGTCACTGGTCACCACAAGTGGTCACTTAAGTAATAGGACGAAATTAATTACACAGGATTTACGCGCGAAGCGCCATATCCTGCAAGAAAGTAATGTGTAAATAAGTCGGTCCACCTACTTATTCAGGGAAAACGCATCTAAATTCCGGAAGCCTTTGGCAGCAAGGGTTTGATAATTCGATCATTATAAATACTCAAGCATACTGAAACCCTTGCCATGTAAGCATTTCAAGAATAAGATGCCTTCGCCCTGCCTACTTATTTGGGAGTGTCCGACTCCCGCGTAAGCGGGATTTATAGATGATGATTTACACTTCTTCTGGTTGCACAATGGCGTAAAAATTGCCGCGAATCTTCACATCCACAGGTTCTTGGGCTCCCAAATCTGTATCTGAGGGCTGTTCGCTCTCGAAGGTGCCTGCAACTTCGCCAGTCGTGCTGTCAACCTTGTTGATTCCTAGGGAAATCTTGCCATTGCGGATCTCAGCCCGCTTGACATTGGCAAGAGTTAGGTCCGATGCATCCGCACTTGCTGGCAGAGCCACGGCATTGTCATAACCGGTGGCTACGCCGCGACCTTTGGGATCCAAAAATGTAGCACCCCGATAGGAAGGCACGTAAAATCCCCCTTCAAAGTCAGTCGAGCTATTGATGATCTCCATACCCGGTTGGCTTTTGGCCACGAGTCCTTTAATCGTGAAGAAGAAAGGCACTTGCTCGCCACCAGGCAGTTGTACAGTAACAGGTTGGAAATCGATGCCATCTTCTTCGACAAAGGTCAGGCTATTGTCGGGGTTAGATGTCACCGTGCCCAGGATCTGGGTTAGGGTGGAAGTGTAGCGGGTCAATAGTTTGCCCGGAACAAATTCTGCCTCTTGCCGGGGATTAGAGGCTTCTTCCTTGACGAAGAAGCTAGTCGGCTGCAAGCACAGATCGCTCATGATATAGGTCTGGCCCCGATCGATGGCAATTGAACCACGGCCTGGTCCCAGCAATTCTGGACAGTTATTGGCTAGACCTGTGTTTTTGATATCGTCGTAGGTAAGTTGCTTTATACTGTCAGCTGTAGGACCTTCACTACAAGCCGCGATCGCAGTCAAACACAATACCAGAATGGCAATAATTAAGGCACGATACCTCATGACAATCAACCTCTATATATGAAGTACGCAGTTTGTATGGATGATGAACACAGAAGTGTATTTTACCAAAGGGGGTGCCCCCTTGTCCAATCGCGCGGTGCTGGCTGGAGGAAGTATCAGTTCCTCCAGCCAGCATCTATCACCGGTGCTTCAATTCAACTTCCCTCCTACATCAGCAGGAGACTGGGTTAGATTGGATTTGTCCCAATGAAGCACAATAGACTATAGCATGAATATCGGCAGTAATTATAACTCACAACGGGATTTGCAAGCCATTACGGATAGGATCTCTGCTCAGGCTGCGGGTTGTCGGGGAGATACTTTGGCTCTCCTACAGCTGCTGCGGAGCTTGGAGGATCTGCATCGAGAAATTCGGGAAGGTCTGTTTCAAGAGTCTTTACCAGATAACCGTCAGGATCTTTACTCTCTGGTGAAAGATATTGAAGCCCAAGGGGGCTGGCCCTATATCAATCGGATGAAATTGCGCGAAATCTTGGTACATATGACCGGCTCTTCTCCATCAGAGCCGGACGGCACACCCCCTCTCTCACAGGGGTAGGTTTTAATGGTCAGTTGTTAATGGTCGGTTGTTAGTTGTGAATTGTCAATTGTCAATTGTGAATTTTAAGTCTGCCAGAGCGCCGATGAGGATCTGGCAGTGACAAGCTGTAACTTTAGCTATGCCGTGAGACTCGGCAGTCTTCTATGTTAGTTCAACCCCGGTCTGAGATCGATATGTACAACCTTAGTCAAACGTCAACTGTACTGGAACTGAGGCTTCATGATTTTCAAATATCATTGGAGCACCCAGGTCAGTAAGTTGCTCGAGCAATGGATGCTAATCCGTTGCTGCCTGGAGTAATCTTGACAGAACTGGGACAGTATATAGGGATGATTTCCCGACGCAGGTTTTTGGAACAGATGAGCCGTCCCTATGGCTTGGAACTGTTTCTCTTTCGACCCCTGAGATCCTTACATCGTTTTGCCAGTAGCGAAGTTTTGATGGTTCCTAGGGATATGTTAATTGTAGAGGCAGCTCATCAGTCTTTGCAGCATACGGATTCATCAGTAATACCAGACAGACCCTCAGTAGATATGGATTTCCTAAATTTAGAGTCAAAGCTAAAGGAACTATCGCTATAGGATTGTCAGGCAGAAGCTCAGCAACCGGGGCAAGATGTCTATCAAATCTTTGCAGCAAATCAGTTGCTGCCAGGAGTAGTCTTGACAGACCAGAGAAATTTTACAGGAATGGTTTGCCGACGCAGGTTTTGGGAACATATGAGCCGTCCCTATAGTTTGGAGTTGTTTCTTGGGCGATCGATTAGGATTTTTCATCAATTGTGGAGTCCCAGACAAAGATATTGATCTGTAGGGGCCAGACGTTAATTGTGGAAGCGGCACGATTGGCTTTGCAGCGATCGCCGGAATCCCTCTACGATCCAGTAATCGTGCAACTGGCCCCTGCGGATTATCGCTTGCTGGACTGGCATGAGTTACTAGTGGCCCAATCCCAGATCCATGAATTGACAACTAAGTTGCTGTGCGAACAAACTCAAGAGCAGTTAATTCAAACAGAAAAACTGACTAGCTTGGGACAGATAGTGGCTAGGAAATCACAAAATTAGAAACCCGGTAAACTCGATCTCGGGTAATTACAATTCCTGTCAAACTATAGTAAATATTTACTAAGGCTGGTGTTTGCTTACGAGGAAGAAATGTCACAACCATCGGCAAAAATTGAGTCGATGAAGTCAGAAATAGAATTAGATTTTTTAGCTGAATACTTGCCGGAAATAATTGAAAGTATGGAGGTGAGTACGGAACAATTAAACAGGCTGATAGGCGGTCTGCGCAATTTTTCTCGCACGAGTGAGGCAAGTCCTCAGCCAGCTAATTTACATGAGTGCCTTGACAGTACTCTGTTGATTTTGCGGAATAAAATTAAACAGGGGATTAAAGTGGTGAAAAACTATGGAAATATCCCCCTAGTGCTCTGCTATTCTGGGCAGCTTTCTCAGGTGTTCGGAACATTATTACTAATGGGATAGACGCGATGATGGAGCGCAAAGATGCTAGTTCCAGTTGGCAACCCCAAATTGAGATTACCACATCAGCTATATATGTCTCGGAATCTCCCTGGGTGAGCATCCGGATTGGTGATAATGGCACTGGGATGCTACGGGAAATTCAGGAGCGGATTTTTGAAACTTTCTTTACTACTAAGCCTGTGGGCACGGGCACTGGATTGGGATTGACTATATCTCATCAAATTGTCTCCCAGAAGCATAAGGGAGAACTGAAAGTGCGATCGGAACTCGGGGTGGGCACTGAGTTTGAAATATTACTGCCTGTGGGAGAATATGAGTAGTGATGGGCAGCACATACCATAAGGAAGAAATAGGTGGGGAAATGGTGTGGAAAGTTCGATCGAACATCGCGCTTCCATTGAAGGACCAGGTTCGACAACTCCGGACAATTTGCTGCGCAGATCTGTTGGTTTAGAACATCCAGAGGATCTAATTGCCGATCTAGATCGATCCCTGGGGTAAACCTCCTTTGATGGCGCTAGTTTCCCAGGCGATCGATCGCCTGTCGCCTGGGAAACCAGTTAAGGTGCGATCGCCCGGGAATCATTAGTCAGATAGATGTGACCCAAAGTCCGTCCATTATAGGTTCTTTTGGTAAAGTACCAACCTGTTGCAACTGGGATTTTCAACAGTAGATGCTTTTGTCAGCTGAATAATCAACTATAGCATTTCCCACCGCTGCCATTAAATATTGGGTCAAGGTCAGGGCATCTACGCCCAACTCCGTTCGTTCCGATGCTGCCAACATGCCTGCCTGGGCATGGCACCATGCTGCTGTTACTACTACCCCTTCTATGGGAGTCTCCCGCCCGGGGGCCTGTGCTAACAGTCCACCCAAAAGTCCAGTCAATACGTCCCCACTGCCGCCACGAGCTAATGCTGGGGTGCTTTCGGGGATAATCCATACAGAACCGTAATGATTGACGATCGCGGTTAATGCTCCTTTCAACAATACCACAGCACCTCCCAATCCGGAAACATTTTGCACTGCTTTGATTCTATCTTGGGTCGGATCGGGTGCTTCGGGAAACAGACGCTTAAACTCGATCGTATGCGGGGTAAGCACTGTTGGTACTTGCCGCTGGGATAATCTGGCGATCGGGCCCAAAGATGCCAGGATATTTAACCCGTCGGCATCTAGCACTAGCAGGCGATCGCTCTCCAATACCTTTTCTACTACTTCTACTGCCTCCGTTGTCAATCCCGGACCGCAGGCGATCGCGCTATAGCTGCTCAATTCTACTGGCAGTTGGGCGATCGCGCCTGTTTTAGTTTCCGGACAACCGATAATCAATGCTGAGGGTAACTGTGCCACTAACAACTGTTTCAAAGACTCTGGCACCGCGATTGACAGCATCCCCACTCCACTTGCTTGCGCGCCCAAACCCGTTAAAATCGCTGCCCCTGCATACTTACTAGAACCGCAGATGGACAGCAAATGGCCTTCCTTATATTTATGAGTAACTCGCGGGCGAGGGATGGGCAGATGGGCTATGGCAGTGACTGCTGGAATCCGATATATTCTTGATGTTTGATTAATTACAGGTTCGATATCTGCCCAGGGAATATCAAAATCAATCAGTTCCGCCTTGCCGATATATTCTAAAGCTTGGTCCTGCAAAAATGCCAGCTTCCACAAACCCAGACAAAATGTCCGAGTTGCCCGCACTGCCGTTCCCAGGACTGCCCCTGTATCCGTGTGGATGCCCGCTGGAATATCTATACTTAGCACCGGTTTTGACCAGCTATTCAGCTCGTTTACCGCCTCTGCCAGTCCCTCGGAGATTGTCCGTTCTAACCCAAATCCAAATAAACCATCAATCAACAGGTGGCAATCTTGCAGCGGGGCAATCTCTTCGTGAAAGGGAATACCCAAACATGCGGCATACTCCGCATGTTGACTGGTAAGTTGCTTCAGTTTAGATACGGGTTTATAAATAGTAACATCATAGGAGTGGAAATGCAACTCCCGCGCCACTACTAAAGCATCTCCCCCATTATGACCCGGTCCGACCAAGACTCCTAGCCGCTGGGGTCCTGGGTATAGAGATTCTATGCGCCGGGCCAGCAGGCCCGCTACCTTTTCCATCAATGCTGCCACTGGCATGCCTGCGGCAAAGATCCTCTCTTCTATTTCCCGCATCTGGGCCGCAGTTGCTGCTATTTGTTGAATTTGTTCTGCTCTATCTTTCATCTGTAATTATCCTCTGCACCCGCAAGTCTATTCACTTGGCATATAATTATTCCAGATTACAGGATGGTGAAGCAAGAAAGTGGTTTTCCCTTGGGTTTAAGCACAGTACAACTCTGGACTCGAGACCCAGAGCGTGCCGATAAATAAACGGGAGTATCAGAAACTTCCGTGCTAAGGAGAAGGAATCGTACAAATGGCAGTTATGGGCAGAGCGTAGTCAATATTGTTTTAGTGCTGGTCAGGCACGCATGGTGACTCATATCGGTGACCTCCAGAGCGACCTGTATGAAGAATTTGCCACTATTCCAGATACTCAGAATCATCTCTTGGTGAGCTCTCGTCAAAACCGTCGTTTGCTCGGGTCAAGAGGTATCCCTCTACAATATTTGAGCAAGCATGTGAGGGAACTTACACCGTCCAGGTGGAAGCGGATGCTCGCAGGAGACAAACAGCACTCCTAAGCCCTGCTGATGGTTCGGTTTGCTCGAGTACAAATTCAACGACCTGGGAACTTAAGGCCCTAAGGGCAAAGGGACCCTTCGCAGTATAAATCAAGCAAGCGATCGACCATAATAGCCTGTTGCTGGCTGTCCAGTTCGGGGAACATGGGCAAGGATAAGACTTCCCGACAAGCCTGCTCTGCAACTGGCAGTTGACCGGGTTGATAACCCAAATGTTTGTAGACCGGTTGTAGATGCAAGGGCAGGGGATAGTAAACCATTGTGCTCACGCCATGCTGCCGTAACTGGGAACGCACCCAATCCCGCTGCGAGATGGGGGAGTTTTTTGCTTGACTTGTCACCCGAATTGTGTATTGATTCCAGACAGTAAGACCGCCCTCGTACTCTTGGGGACGAATGATATCTGGAAGGGTTTGCAGCAGCAGATGGTAGCGAGAGGCAATCTGGCGACGCTGTTCGTTCCAGGTATCGAGATACTTGAGTTTGATTTTCAGAATGGCAGCTTGGATGGCGTCGAGGCGAGAGTTAATGCCAGTATGTTCGTGTTCGTAGCCCTGGCGGCGACCGTGATCTCGCAGTTGCCAGACAGTGGAGGCGATCGCCCGATCTCTAGTAATCACAGCACCGGCATCGCCACAGGCGGCTAAGTTCTTGGTAGGGTAGAAACTAAAGCAGCCCACTAGACCGATCGTCCCCAGCTTTTGGCCAGCCCATTCGCCTCCGGTAGCCTGGGCGCAGTCTTCAATCACAGCTAGACCGTGAGAGTTGGCGATCGCCATTAAGCGGGTCATATCAACTGGTTGGCCAAACAGGTGAACTGGTATAATCGCCCTAGTCTGGCCAGTGACTGCCCCTGACAACTGTTCCAGGTCCAAATTAAAAGTTTGGGGGTCAATATCAACAAACACTGGCGTCGCTCCCACCGCCGAGATGGCCTCAGCCGTAGCAATAAAGGTAAAAGGGGTAGTAATCACTTCATCAGAGGGCCCGATCTGCAAAGCACGCAGGGCCAGATACAGAGCGTCGGTACCGGAATTGCAGGCCACGCATTCAGTAGCTCCTAAATAGGCGGCAAATTGAGCTTCAAATTCAGACACTAGGGGACCACCGATGTAACGACCGCTAGCCAGGACTTCTTTGACAGCGGCTTCCAGTTCTGCGGCAATGGAAAGGTACTGCCCGCTCAGGTCAACAGAGGGAATGTTTTTCACTCGCCTAGACTACAGGTATAATTTTAGTTGATACAATCGAATCTTAACTAAATCCTTACTCTAGGGAAACTGCTAACCTGCTAGGGATGCTAAAAGGAGAGTCTCTGATAGCCAAGCCCAATAGCAAGCCAGTATGCTGCTATTGGTTGGAAGCTTGACACTGCGGAAATTTACCTGACTGCCCAGATATCTTAAACAAATGTCGAAAAAGCTGAATTTTATTGGTGTGAGTGCGATTTTTCGCGCAGCGATCGCCGCGATCGCCCTGGGAGCTTCGATGCCTTCGAGATGCACCTCTCAGGCATCGCCTAGCCCTAATACCATTGCCCAGGCCAGCCCAACACCGGAGGCCACCCCAGATGCATCCGACCAGGGTCGGACCAGTTTTCACTTTGCTCCCTTCACTGTACGCTCTATCAAAGCCTGGGAGCCAGAAGTAGCAGATGTGCTCCTCGTGTCCGAGAGCGCCCACCATGTCGCTCGCCTGACCGGCAGCGACATGGGTGGGCGTCTCTGGACACGACCAGAGAGTACCGACTTAGCCCAGCCCCAAGCTTCCGAGATGGTGGAATTGGCTGTACAAAAGCCAGGGGCGAACCTTCCGGAGATCTACGGACAAAGACCACCTGTCAGAAGGGAGTTGGAAAATTCCCCAGAACTCTATCTTGACCCGGGCCCTAATCCCCTACAATTTCCCACCACACCGGAGGAAGTGGAGATTCAGGGAACCCAGCCCCTGACCTTGCAACAGGTACTGGATTTGGCACGGCGCAACAATAGGGATCTACAGGTAGCTCAACTGCGACTGGAACAGGCAAAAGCTCTATTGCGAGAAGCTCTGGCAGCTGAGTATCCAACGCTCACAGCTCAGGGAGATATCACTCGCAGTCAGAGTGCTCAAGGTCAGATTAGTGAGGCGAACGAAAATCAAACATCAGCGCTCGATCGAGATGCTCCTACCACCACCTTGACTGGCACCTTAGCACTAAATTATGACATCTATACTTCCGGTTTGAGGTCTGCTAACATCCGGTTGGGGAAAAAGCAGGTGCGCTTGAGCGAACTGGAAATCGAGCGCTTGCAGGAGGAGGTGCGTCTAGCAGTGACGGAAAGCTACTACGACCTTCAGCAAAACGACGAACAAGTGCGTATCCGAGAGCAGGCCGTGCGCAATGCCGAAAGCAGTCTGCGAGATGCCCAAGCTTTGGAAAGGGCCGGTGTGGGCACCAGATTTGCGGTGCTGCAATCCCAGGTGCAGTTGGCGGAGGAAGAGCAAAGACTGACCGAAGCAATTTCTCAGCAGCGGTTATCCCGCCGGATATTAGTGGAGCAACTGAGCTTACCCCAGTTTATTGATATCTCGGCAGCAGATCCGGTGGAGATTGCTGGCACTTGGAACATTCCTTTGGACCAGAGCATTATATTGGCTTTTCAGAACCGGGTGGAGTTGGAGACCCAGCTGGTAACTCGGGAACTGAACCAGCAGCAACGTCTGGCCCGGTTAGCAACCCTCGGACCTCAGATCAGTCTGTTTGCTAACTACAATGTGTTCGAGCTGAACAGTGATGATAACTTGAGTACTCAGCAGGGATCTGGTGATGGCTACTCCTTTGGCGCGCGAGTCACCTGGAATTTGTTTGATGGGGGACAGGCCAAGGCGCAAGCAGCTCAGGAAGAGGCAGAAACTGCGATCGCGGAAACGACTTTTGCTGACCAACGCAACGAGATCCGCTTGCAGGTGGAACAATCCTATTTCAACTTGATTTCCAGTTTTGATAATATTGCCACGGCTTCTGTGGCTCTAGAACA
Source organism: Hormoscilla sp. SP12CHS1 (assembly GCA_014324065.1). Taxonomy (GTDB): domain Bacteria; phylum Cyanobacteriota; class Cyanobacteriia; order Cyanobacteriales; family Desertifilaceae; genus Hormoscilla. The sequence continues at coordinate 11,083 of JACOMV010000098.1, forward strand.
GGCCAAAGAAGCCCTGCGACTGGCTCGGTTGCGCTTTCAGGCGGGTGTGGGTACTCAAACTGACGTGATCAACTCGGAAACTGATTTGACACAGGCTGAGTTCAACCGGGTGCAGGCGGTACTCGGCTATAATCGGGCTTTAGCTAACCTCCAACGGGCGATCAGTAATATTTCTGCCTCTGAGAGTCCCTAGATTTGGTGGTTGATGGTTGCTTCAGCTGTACGTAATCGGTCAATGGCTCGATCTGCGCTAATTAAGCGTTTGAGGACCACTTGACCGATCGCGTTATGGGGGTCTGCTGTTGGTGTGGGTTTTACCTCTACCATTAACACGGCATCTTCAACCCGGTAAAGCCATAGGGTTTGCCCCTCTTCTACGATCCCGAGATTCATTTTGTCAATAGCCCGCCGAACTCCCACACGCGACCTACTGTCCATTCATCCGCTAGGAAAAAGTATTTCACCGATAACTTACTCTAGCTATACGACTGCTACAAAAGCAGTATACAACAGTAATTGTATATCCTACAATCCCTTATTACCTTCCCGTCTAATTAGAATAAAAACATCATATCGGACTATTTGTCCGCTTTCCATGTCTTGTATTCAGTCCTATATTCAACTGTCATGAAAAATGCTGTCATTGCTGATACAACTATACTTAAATATTTGGAAATCAATGTCAAATATTTCAAAAGATTTTGAACGAGAAATGTCAGATTATAGAAAAAAGATAAAATTTACCGATTACAGACCTTAGCTGGTGCATAATAATTAAATAAAGTTGTAGAGCTTGGAGGAGGTAATCGATGGTGCTGAACTACACAAAAACCTTGTGAATCTAGATCCTGATTCCTTAGTAGATGTCTACCGGGTAGTGGGTTACAAGTAGTGATGGAGAGCGCTCTCTACCGGTGGGTGGACCACAATGCTTGTAGGTAAAGCACCGTCAGACATGGGGCAGAAAACTGGCGATTCGGTGAGGCATGGGGACAGACCATCATCAAATCACTACATGTTTATCACTACCCCGGAGAAAAAGACCGCCAGTCGCCAGATATCCCCAACCAGAGTCAGTTTCCTAGGCGCTACGCGCCGGTTGTAGCTAGGACTTGTTAGGAAACTTTCCCCTTTCTCGACTCCCACCAGATCGGAACCACTATCCAGGCAATCACCAGCAATAAAGCGACTAATCCAAATTCAGCCACCCAAGCTGCCAATTCTTCGAGAGGCACAAGTCGCCCGACAAAGAACGACAGACTCACCATCAGACTAGCCCAGATAGTGGCCCCCGCCGCGTTGCACAGCAAAAATATCCCGTAGGGCATTTGGGCTATGCCTGCGATCGGTCCCGCAAAAATACGTAGCAAGGCCACAAATCGCCCCAGAAACACTGCTTTGGCGGCGTTGAGACTGAACTGGTATTTTACCTCTAACAGCTGCTGTTCGGTAATCCGGAATAACTTACCCACCCGCAGCAACACTGGCCAACCGCCATATCTGCCGATCCAATAACCACAGTTATCCCCCAGGATAGCACCAGCGATCGCGAAGAACAGCACCCACCAGTAATTCAGCTCACCGCTACCGGCCAAAAACCCACCCACGAGGGTAATGGTTTCCCCTGGTAGAGGCACCCCCGTATTTTCTAGCATTATTCCCAGAAAAACTGCCCAGTAGCCATATTCATGGGCGATTTCCTTTATTGTCTCCAGTGATAAAAAATCTAATGACATTATTCCCGATTTTTGACAAATATTCATTATATCTATTTTGGCGCAGTTTGGCAGTTATTTTCGATCTACACTAGAAAAAAACGGGATTAGTAATGAATAATGCTTCCATTATAGGAGTAAGGCAGTGCCAAATAAACAAGAAGAATGGAGAAAAAAAGGGTTAAAAATATTATCCTTGCCCACCTATTCTCCTGATTAAATTATTGAAATTTTGCTAATTTACTACTCGTGGCTATATCTAGATACATATGAGAGTTGGAACAGTTTAGTTAAAGCGGTGGAAAATGTATTTCGAGACTTTGGGGATAAATATAAAATTAATTTTGCCTAATAATTACTTATCCAGGGTAAACGCACGCTTCGCTAAATTCTAATCCTTGACTACAGACAAAAGTCTGATAATAATTTGAAAAATCATTTTTCTATAAAATTGTCAATCCAAACAGTTCTTTATCAATAAGCAGATAAACCAGTTACTTTCTCGGGAGCTAAAATATGAAAATCTGCACAATAATCTTACGATCCAATTGGGCCTTTGTTGAAAGTAGCGTGGCCAGTCTGCAAAATCTAAATCAAAATACTGTTTTGGGGTGATAATGCAACAATTTTAAGAAAAAATCATCTAAGTGTATTTTTTTCTGTTATCAGTTATATAAAATTCGATGGGTTTGCCCTGGGACGGAACTGTTTCTGTTTTTCAGTTTGTCCAGGGAGTCCTGGAGTAGGGCCTCTAGTTCTTTCTGTTGCTTCTTAATCAGGGCCTGCTGTTCTTTGAGGAGTTGCTGCTGCAAGACCTATCTGACCAGCAGCACTGATGTCGCCATCTCGTCAGCTTTGACGGCGAATGTCAGTGAGTCGGTCCTCTGTGCAGTAGTAAAGGTCATATAAGCTAGTATACACCTTGGGTCGGGAAAATAAGTCAGCCTGCTTGAAGTTGTACTATAGCCCAGAGAGCTTACATCCTTATACTACAAGGGTTTGGCGCGATTTTACACCCTGAATGTTTATACCTAAGATAATGGCTATTTATCCATTATCAATAAGCTGTCTCTATTGCCGCTCTCGGGAATCTGGTTTTTCTCAGCTTAGTTGCCCAAAAACTGCAAAAAATTAATCAAACTTGAAATTAGCGCTAAAAAAGGTGTAGATTATTAAAGGATCTTAAAGAAAAAGATAAAAAACCAACCGATCCCCAGTTGATTTAAATAACCTAGCTTCTAGAAGTGACATTCCCACATCGGGTTTGTGATGGCGGGGTCACTTGCAATAAGCAACAATTGTTGAATTAAGAGGCAAGAGCGTGAAGCAGCATAAACTAGAGCAGCTGTCGAAATACGACCAGCAGGCGATCTCCCAGTATTACAGAAGGCGTCCGTGGCAGAGCATTGGGCGATCGCTGGAGGTGCTGTGGTGTTTTGTCGGTTTTATCTTAGCTCTGTGGTGGGACAAATGGACCAATAGGAGCAGCGAGCAGAAGTTGAAACGAGCGGCCCAACTGCGGCAGCTGCTCACCAGTCTGGGACCAACCTATATTAAGGTGGGACAAGCCCTGTCCACGCGACCAGACCTAGTTCGCAAAGACTTCTTAGATGAACTGGTGAAGCTGCAAGACCAGTTGCCAGCCTTTCCCACCACGGTAGCAATGAGGCGGATAGAACTGGAACTGGGTCAAGCCGTGGGAGAACTTTACAGGGAAATTTCTCCAGAACCGGTGGCAGCTGCAAGTCTGGGTCAAGTATACAAAGGACGTTTGCACAGCGGCGAAGAAGTAGCCATCAAGGTACAGCGGCCCAACCTGATCCCCATTCTGACTCTGGACCTCTACCTGATGCGATGGGGGGCCCGATGGTTTGGCCGGTGGTTGCCTCTGAATCTGGGACACGAGCTGACTGAGATTGTAGATGAATTTGGCACTAAGTTATTTGAAGAAATCGATTACCTCAACGAGGGGCGCAATGCGGAAAAGTTTGCCAATAACTTCCGAGATAATCCCTTGGTGAAAGTGCCTGCTATATACTGGCGCTATTGCAGCAAGCGGGTACTCACCCTGGAGTGGATTAATGGATTTAAGTTGACCGATACAGATCAACTTACCAAGCATAAACTAGACACAGATACCCTGATCTGGATCGGGGTCACGACAGGTCTGCAACAGCTGCTAGAACATGGTTTTTTCCATGCGGACCCCCATCCGGGAAATTTGTTTGCTCTGTCGCCTCAATGTCCGGTAGATCGAGAACGGGAACCTGTCAAGTGGCAGGAAGGTTACCAGATGGCATATATTGATTTCGGGATGATGGATCAGCTGGAGGAGGAAACCAAGGAAACTCTGGTGGATGCGGTGGTGCATCTGATCGACAAAGACTATGTGGAGTTGGCATCCGATTTTGTCAAGTTGGGCTTTTTGACTCCAGATATCGATATTTATGAGATTGTCCCGGCCTTGGAAGCGGTGCTGGGAGATGCGATCGGTGAAAGCGTTAAGGACTTTAACTTCAAGACGATTACTGACCGCTTCTCGGAACTGATGTATGATTATCCTTTCCGCGTCCCGGCTAAGTTTGCTCTGATTATCCGTTCTCTGGTGACTCAGGAAGGGTTGGCTCTGAGTGTAAATGCGAATTTCAAAATTGTCGAAGTAGCCTATCCCTATGTGGCCCGGCGTCTGTTGACAGGGGAATCTCCAAAACTGCGGCGGCGGTTGTTGGAGGTGCTGTTCAAAGATGGCAAGTTCCGATGGGACCGGCTAGAAAATACGATCGCGATCGCCCGCAACGACTACGGCTTCGACCTGATGCCCACAGCCCAGCTAGGTCTACAATATCTGCTATCGGATGAAGGTAAATTTATCCGGCGGCAGCTGCTGTTGGCTCTGACAGAAGACGATCGCCTGCACACGGAAGAAGTGCAAAGGATCTGGGATCTGATCAAGGTTGACTTGGAACCGACTCGGTTGTTAGATGTAGCTTGGGGTGCTCTGACAGACTTCTCTAGAGAAAGAGCAGCGGCCCTGTTGCCCTCAGTTGTGGCCTTCAAGGGCTAAGGGCTAAGGGCTAATGGTTAATGGCTAATGGCTAAGGGCTAATGGTTAATGGGGCAATTAGCCCTTAGCCCTTGACAATTAGCAAGATCGCAATTTTCAATTAGCAATATAGGAGTTATTTATGTATTATTACATTCCCGAACCACCTTATTTTTTAGTGATAGCTAGTTTGCTAGCTGGCGTTGCCTCGGGGATTGCATTTTATGCATCCTTGACGCGATCGGTGCAAGAGTGGTCGAAAAACCGCTCCCAAATTACCCTAGCAAATATGCGGGGAGAAAAACTGTTGATTCCATTTATCGGGATAAGTGCTAGCATTTGTGTTTTTCTAGCTGCAGGTTTACAGATTTTCTACTTTTCAGCGAAGTTTGCCTACGGGGTATCAGCACCACTGACGCTGTTCATTTGCTTGCTAGTGTGGTATCAGTTAGGTCAAATATTAAATCAGTTGGAACGGGGAGGATCCAAGGCCCTAGATTTGGATGCTTGGAAGTAATTGGTTGAGGCCCGGAACAGCCGGAAAAGGCTGTCTGGGAAATTAAGGCAAATACATGAAAGTAATAATTCTAAAGGAGCTCATTTCATAGGCGGATGCCTTGATTAATATTATAATATAGCTGTAATTGCTCGGACAATAAAAAATAATAATGAGGTACAGCACATGGCAAAGCCACTGGTTTTAACATATGACGGGAAGGACATCCCATTTTCACTTGCAAAAGTGGATCGAAGCAAATTATATGGTTCGGTCGATATCGAAACCCTTGATGAGGATGGGAAAATTTGTGAAATGGCCGTTTTAGCCGGGGATGGAAAAACATTGATCGGCAAGGGAGGCACTGCTTTGGCTTATATTTCACAAAACCGGGAATGGTGCGACAAATCAAACCTCAAACCCGTGGATTTCGACGGCAATGAAATAAAGCCCGTTCAATCGAGTTTCAATCAGCCGAATCCATTGGAACGAAAAGTTACCATAGATAAATTCCTGAATTTCAATATTCGTTCCTCTTATATGCTCAATTGTGAAACAGAATTAGATCCAAAGTTACTGGATGAACTCGGAAACGGCGCAATTTATGCGTTTCCATTCAGTTATAGTGGCGGACTGGAACCGGATACGGCATTTCTATTGAAAGGTACGGACGATACTATTTGGATGCTGGTAGGAAAGGAAACCGAAATTAATTTTATAGGATACGAACAAACCGCTGCCGTCGAAGAGGCGGAGGCGGAAATCGAAGAAGATGACGATATGATGGATTTTGGCATGATGTAAATCATTAGAAGGAATAGGATCGTGGGAAAAATAAATATCAGTAACAGCCGGGACCAGGATGCAGCCGTAAATACCGAATCAGTTTCACCGGTTTTGAAAATGCGCTGGCTAGATATCCATGGCAGCCAGGTAGAAACAAAAAAAATTCTCAGAGGTACGATGGATCGGGATTTGGATGCTTTGCTGAAAAAATACGGCGATTTGGAGAACATTACGCAAGCGCTGATAAATGAAGACCCGGAAATCGATATAGAAACATACGGCAGTTTTTTGAAAAATACGGCTCGGGTATATATCGATCCGAAAAGGGAAATCGTTCATCGGATCGTGCAAAATAAAATAATTAAAAACCCGGACGGCAGCGAACGGGAGAAACGACCGAGGCACATGCCCGAACCGAACACGGCGACGGAAATTCCTTTGAAATGGACCGGGAAAAAGATGAAAAAATCGCAAGTATTCAATAAGTTCGTTTTTTCCGGAAAACTTCAAATTACCCATATCAACGGACTCACTTATGATTTTCTGTATGCCATAGCAAAGGAGTTGGAAGACCGAGACTGCCTGATGTTGCTGGGAGGAGGCCCTAAAGGAAACCAGCCTTTGATTTTTCGTCGAGGCGCTACGCCCTACCGGGGCTTCCTGGAAGGCCGGACTCAAAATGACAAATATGCATTGATCCTCCATCTTTCCAAGATGGAACTTAAAAAACCTGGTGATTAGGAAGGGAAGAATTGATTATGGATACACTTATTGATCGCTCCAGATTGGTCTATAAAATCGGCAATTATGCCACAGGTCTGGCGAATGCTCTGAAAGATCCCATGTTACATCCGAAAGTGCAAATGTTTCGCCGGAAAATGGCGGCGACTATGCGACCGCTGGACAAATCCGATATTTCCCAAAAAATCCCAACGGATAACTATCATATCAGCCGCAAAATCGACGGAGAATTTACCGTACTCCTGTTTGACGGAGAAAGCGCCATTACGGTCAATCCCGGCGGTACGGTGAGAACCGGACTTGATTTCATGGCAGAAGCCGCCAGTTTGTTGAAAAAAGCCGGAATCAAACAAGCCGCGATCGCTGGAGAATTATACGTGCAGCCGGATGAAGATAAAACACGGCCCAGGGTTCGTGACCTCATGGTCATTGCACGCAAACCGGAAAATGAATCGGAGGTAAAACGGCTTAAATTTGCCGCGTTCGATATCGTGGAATGTGACCAAAAAACATATCCCGTGTATGCCGATTCCTGGAATGCGATCGCGGCAATATTTGGCAAGGGGAAAAATATCCATCCGGTTGAAACGGTTATCGGTGAAAAACCCGCTCAAATTCAGGAATATTTCGAGCAATGGGTGGAAAGTGAAGGCGCTGAAGGTGTCGTGGCCCGAGGGAAATCCAGTGGTATTTTCAAAATCAAGCCCCGGCATAATATAGATGCGATCGTACTGGGTTTTACCGAAGGTACCGACGATCGCATCGGTATGCTTCATGACGTTCTGGTGGGAATCATGCGCAAGGATGAAACTTTTCAATTGCTGACTCATGTAGGCGGTGGATTTACGGATAAAATGCGCCGGAACCTGCTTTCGGATCTCAAAGATATCGTCGTGGATAGTGAATATTCGGAAATCAATTCCGATCGCGTGGCATATCGGATGGTGGAACCGAAATACATTATCGAAATATCCTGTTTGGACCTGATGGCCGAAACTACCAGGCAGGGGACTATAGACAAAATGGTATTGAACTGGAATGCTTCCCAAAAACGCTATGAAGTCATCAGACGCATGCCTTTAGTCAATGCGATCTCACCTCAGTTCGTGAAATTCCGGGAAGATAAATCCGTGAATCCCGAAGATTTAAGGATCGAACAAATAACCGACTTAGTTGAAGTGCCGCTGGCGGATAGATCGGCAAAAGCATACAAATTGCCTGAAAGTACGCTGTTGAAACGTCGAGTTGCAACCAAAACCCTGAAAGGCGCTGAAATGGTAAGAAAACTGGTCATGTGGAAAACTAATAAGGAATCTTCCGATGAATATCCCGCATATGTTCTGCATTTCACAGACTTCAGTCCGAACCGCAAAGACCCGCTTTCCCGCGAGATCCGAGTGAGTAATTCCGAAGAACAGATCGAAGCATTATGGTTGGAAATGGAAAAGAAGAATTTCGTTCGGGGTTGGAAAGTGATCGATTGAATCATTAACTCTTGGGAACCCGATAATTGGTTTGGCTGGGGCTTCACGTTTAATCACCTATCAAAGGCAAAGAGGCCAAAATGGCGACGAAGACGAAGTTTGAAAGGGCAGTCGTATTATCCGAACGGCATTCTTCAAGAAGCGGCGCGTTTATTTCCGGAATGCCTGGAATATTATGAGGGCGATCGGGCCGCCCGCAGTTATCTGGAACGCTGCGATGGTCATATCGCTTAATATCTGATAATCGCTTCTTGAAGGAAATAGTCCTGTTATGAGAACCATTTCAGATAAAACCTTGGCTTTGCTCGATCGCCTGGATGCCCGAAACGGCCTTTTGCCAAGGCTGTTTGGGAAAGATGATGAGGTATCAAATAAGTTAGAACAGATTGCTCGGGCTGGGGAACCAGCAGCAATTCCTCACATTATACCTTTGATTTTTGTAGGAAGACCAGAATTGGCAGCAGCAGCAGCTAAGGCGGTTCAAAGTTTAGTTGAAATTGTATCTCCTGCTGAGTTGCTCTGGCTAGACGAATTTATGAGATGGCAATGGCCAGAATTGCTTCCAAAAAAGATAGACTATCTACTCAGCTTTGGATCGTCGTCCCTGTCAATTTTAGGATTGGCGAGTTTTCACAGGAGTGGCTACGTGCGAGAGGTGGTGCCGAATTGTATTTTTTGCTAATTCGCCTGTATGACTGGGTAGTTAACGTGCGCGAGGCCGCAAGAGAAGCCTTGGAAATACGATTGATTCCAGAATATGCTCCCGAGATGGTCGGGAATCTTGCCCTCATATCGAGATTGCAGATGCGCCGAGATCCTGCTGCACGCGATCGCAGTAGTTTGATAGATTCGATATTTGAGTTACTCAAGAATGCTGAATGTCAGGAAGCAGTCCTCGCGGGATTGAAATAATTGATGTTCATTTCTTACTTCCTCAAAAAAAGTTCTGAGTTAGCAAATTGGCAATTGACAATTCTCAATTCTCAATTTTCTATTTTCAATCTACCATTTTTTGACAATCCGAATTGTTAAGAAATTCTGGAGATGTTTGGACCCTCATGAGTACCAGGGA
>JACOMV010000099.1 GCA_014324065.1 Hormoscilla sp. SP12CHS1
GCTGGCTCTCCTCGCAGCGGAGGGGGCGTTACCCGGGGAGCTGGCTTCGGGTTATCAACTACTTGTGACCGCACCCTGTGTAAAGTGACAGGCTCGGCTGATATTAAGACATCAGACAAATTGCTTATCCCATTGGCGGAGAATGAATTCGGCGATCGCCATATCTACCGGTGTCGTCACCTTCAGATTCGTCTCCTCCCCCTGGACAACCCGAACAGGCAACCCACACCTTTCAAACAAAGCAGCATCATCAGTAACATGCCAACCCAGATCCTGCCCCTTTTGGTGACATTGCCGCAAAAGAGGCACCTCAAATCCCTGGGGTGTTTGGGCGGCCCACAACTGCTTGCGGTCAGGTGTATTCTGAATCACTCCAGTCTCATCCACTACCTTAATCGTGTCCTTCACTGGCACCGCTGCAATCAAACCCGAACATTCCAGTAGGGCCTTCGCACAGCGATCGAATAATGTTGGGGTAGCCAGACACCGGGCCCCATCATGAATTAACACCCGCAGCGCATAGTTAGGTAAAGCCTGCAAACCATTATAAACTGACTCCTGGCGGGTCGCCCCGCCTGCAATCAGCTTTACAGGCTTACTCAGCGATAAACTAGCGACAATCTGCTGAAAATCATCCCAGTCAGCAGGTTGTCCGATAATTCCAATCCAGCTAATCAGGCCAGAGGACTGGGCGGAACGCAGAGTCCAAGCGATCAAAGGTTCGCCCAACAAACTCAGGAGTAGCTTATTGCGACTACTCCCCATGCGCCTGCCCATCCCAGCAGCTGGTATCAATAAATGCACGGTAGTGTCTCCTGTTAGAACATAGACGCTTATAGCTAAAATATTAAGTATTGTTACTGATAGGAGCACAACAAACCCCTCAAAAGCTTACTAGATAAGGCTTTGAGACCCTGGTAGATATTGCATCTACTTGGCATAACACGCCCACGGTACGTGCAAGGCATTACAAGGCGGATCCTTGTAACGAGGAAAAAAGGAGGTAAAAGTACATAGCACTCGCCTGTGCGTCGCAATGCAATACGTAAGCTGTGATGCATTTAAGTTGCATAGGCAAAAATGGCCGTTATAGCTGAAACGCTCTCCTGTCGTGGGTTGCCTCGATTTTCCCCTCAGCCCCAACAGATGCGCGACAGCTTATACGCGCTCTCAATATGTTGAGGGCATTGCAGGCTATCGCCTTTAGCATAGCAGTGATGGTGTAATTACCATTTCTAATGCTGATGTTGTAGTTGCCCAAGGTTGTTAACCTTGTGAGGCTTAAATAGCACATTACCTTCTATTAACTCATGGGAATTAGGCAGTAGAATAAATGGTTGGTAAATTAGGGAGAACATCATGAGAGTAGTAGCTCTTGTCCCTGGCGGAATTGGCGACCAAATTCTATTCTTCCCCACCCTGGAGGATCTCAAACAGTCTTACCCGAGCGCAACGATCGACGTGATTGTCGAACCCCGCGCTAAAGGAGCCTATCGAGTCTGCAAGTCAGTCAACGAAGTCATCCCCTTTGACTTCAAAGACCGCAACTCTGCCGCCGACTGGGGCCACTTGCTGGGTGTAATCCGCGATCGGGAGTATGAAGTGGCCCTATCCCTAGGACAGCGCTGGGCCGTAGGACTACTGCTCTGGCTGACCGGCATTCCCACCCGGGTTAGCTATAGCGGTCCCGGTTCCCTGTTTCTCACCAACCCAGTCCCCCTGAAGACCGAGCAGTATGCAGCTAGTATGTACCACGACCTGCTGCAAGGTCTAAGTATAAATCGGCCCTGTCAAGAACTAACCATTAGCCTGCTCCAAAAAGATCTAAAATGGGCAGAAGCTCAGCAGAGGAGACTAGAGATTGCCGAAAGCGGCTACCTACTGATCCACGGCGGTTCCAGCGAACTAGCGCAAGCTAAAGGCATTGACAAAATCTACCCCGTAAAGAACTGGCAACAGATTATTCAGAACCTGCAACAGCAGCAACCAGACTTACCTATAGTAGTACTTCAAGGACCAGAAGATGCTAAATGGGTAAGTTCTCTGTTGCAGTCAGTACACAATTTGAAAGTTACCTCACCAGGAGATGTGGGTAAACTAGCGGCAATAATTGCCAGTGCCGACCTCATGCTCTGTACTGAAAGTGCCCCCATGCATCTAGCGATAGGGGTTAAAACTCCCACCATTGCCCTCTTTGGTCCGACGAACCCAGAAAAACTGTTACCCAACTCTGAGAAATATATAGGCATCAAATCCCCCACGGGCAAGATGGCAGACATCTCACCGGAAACTGTCCTGGAGAAAATCCTAGGTGGTTAATTGCTAATGGTAAATGGTTAATTGTCAATTGTGAAGCCAATCGCAAATAATTTTCAATTAACCATTCACAATTTTCACAACAGCGTCGTTCCGCACTGCACTGCTAATACAATTGAGGTGTTAAAAAAACGTGTTTGCCCCCATTTACGCGAATGCTGGGTTATCCCGCTGGGAACAAGATGCCGATGAAAGTAGCGGCGATGGAAGATGTACTGGATATTTACCAGAGTTCTTATGACGCCAAAGTGCCTGTTGTCTGTACGATCGTCAGGTACGCGAGGCTGCTGTAATGATCTTATACAAGGCCTCGCATTTGGCATCTGACTCAGGTCTGAAGAAGCCAGATCGATTTGCTACTTTAGCCATTGAAATATTGCTCCATGCTTTCTGCTATCTTCTTAATCGCGCCTTCATTCTGGCTTTGCCATGACAAAAATTATTTTTGTGCCCCGTTTATTTTATTGACTGTTTCTTCATCTGTCCGGCAAGACTCCAAGTCCGAAGATGCCTTTCGTTCTGCGAATTATACCACTTCTGTATCCGGTTACATAACCATCAGAGTGGCAATAATTTTATATTAACGTTTTGTCTATTTCTGTTCGTACTCGCTAATAATTGCTCTTTATAGTTGTCAACCAGGTGCTCCATCGCAGAGCATGCTAGGATTGAGTGGCTATCAGCTCAAAGAAGTCATCATCCAGTTCATAGCCGAACATCTGCGCCATCGACTTCAGCCGGGATTGGCTCTCAATGCCCTGCCGTGCCATCCAATCCCTTAAAACGAAAATTTTCGCCATCACAAAGATTTCCAGGGCTTCTGGGTTATACTGGATGCCTTCGGTGCGATGAAACTCGTGGGGTACCAGCATAGCCGCGTAACGGGCCAGTTCCCCAGATCTCCAATCTAGCAGAAACGGCAACCAAGGATAAACTGTATCTAGGCGAATAAACCAGAGGCGCACTTCGGGAATTTCTGAGAGTTCCCGTGGGTCTTCTGGAGAACGGGGATAATCGATTTGGAAGCTCAGTTGCTGTTCCGAGGAGGCGTGAGCCCCTTCTGCCAGCAGCTGCTCTATCACTTTTTGCACCGGTGATATCTGCAATTTATCGATCCACTCAGCCGGAAGCGTAATTTTGATTGCCATTATTTTTTTTCTTATCAATCATTATCAAAGTAGTTAATTGGTCTCATTATATCACGCCGTTGTCATACTGGTTTTCGGGCAATAAATGCTGCACGGGCTCTGGCAGCGGAGGGGTCCCGGAGCGTAGATTGTAGGAACCGTAACGGCGCATAATCTCAACTTGGAAACCTATTTTACGCAGTTCTGCTGCCAAATATGCTGCTTTGTATAGCTGCTGATGGTGGACTTCGTCATTCCGTCGGTAATGTTCCCCTACTTGGCGCAAACTGATAATTCTACGAGTTAATATTTCCCGTTCTCTATCCTCGGACTTCTCGAACATTACGATCCAATCTTCTCCTTCCTTGAACCCCTGATTTGTGCTTCCTGACGTTACCTATCCTGGTTCGGCAATGTCGAAGATTAACAGACCTCCAGCACTTAACCCTTTGTATATGCGATCGCACAGATGCACCATCCCCGCCCGATCGCCATCTGGGTCGAACAAATAGTTGAAGCATTCCCCAACGGTGATAACCGCATTACAAGGAGGAATATCTATTTGGAACAGGTATCCGAGAATAAAGTCAGCATCTGGCGCTCTCCGGCGAGCAATTGATAGCATTGACTCGGAGATATCCACTCCTAGAACGCGATAACCAGCATTTGTGAGTGCTTCGGTCAATATTCCGCTACCACAACCCAAGTCTAGCACTAAACCGTCCCGAATTTGGTGAGGTTCTAGGATTTCCAGTATCCCGGGAGCAGATTTCAAAGCGCAATCGCTGAAACCGACATCGTGAATATACGCGAGTTCTTCTTTGTACCACTCTTCCATAGGGCTTTGTACTCGATCGCAAGTTTTCTCCATAGTAGCACGTCAATGGTATCATAGAAACCTGGTTTTTCCTGAGAAACCAGGTTTCTGGGCTGATTACGGAATAAAAATTCGCCTTGCACCCATGTAGTTCTCAATGTCCATTGCTATTTCAACCAGGCGATCGACACATTTATTTTGGTAATCCCGTTCATAAAGTCTATCTACATTTCCAATTGTAACTACGGGGAGTGAAGTTAGCGTATTTTCTTCCCGCAACACTTGTTCGAGGGAGTCTTCTCCTTTCATCTTGCGATTTCCTGTCAGCAAAATCATCTGATTCTCTTGAGCAAAACGCCAAACTATGCGATCGTTACTATTAACTGGTATGCCAACCTCTTCTAAAGTAACAAGGCTGATAGGTATGATTTCCAGCCAACCCTCTGCCGCAATCTTTTTCTCAATGAGAGAATAGCTTGTCCTTCCAGATGATGGTCAACCAAGAATATCATAATAAGGCTGCATGTTTGGCTTTCTGTGCTTGCAGTTTAGCCCAGAGGGCTTCTCGACCGGGTCGTGGTGGCATTTTGGCAATTTTAGCAAATAGTTCCTGATTCCGTTCTTCCCAATATTTTCGGTTTTCCTCAGCAATTTTCAATACTATTTGGTACTCCGCTTCCACTTCATCTCGATTTTCCTCAATGTATGATATCGCTGCTGAAAATTGTTCATCTGTGATATTGAACTTATCGCGGATTGACTCGGGTGGATAGCCAGCATTAATGTAGTACATTAAGTAGTACAAAGTAATCCTAGTGCTAGCGATCGTCAGTCCCCATTCTGTCCTAATGATTAATTCCTGTCGATCCCAATTTCTAGTCATATCCACAGCCTCCTGGAATTTTTCTCTATCATAACACACAAATCTTATCTTAGAAAGCGGGTAACTCCTCTCTTACCCGCTTTCTGGGATCCTTCAAGCAGATTACGGAATAAAAATTCGTCTTGTACCCATGTAGTTCTCAATATCAAATACTATTTCAATCAGACGTTCTACACAGTCATCTCGGTAATCGCGTTCATTAAGTCTATCTACATTTCCAATTGTCACTACAGGGAGTGAATTTAGCGTGTTTTCTTCCCGCAAAACTTGTTCGAGGGAGTCTTCTCCTTTCATCTTGCGATTCCCTGTCAGCAAAATCATCTGATTCTCTTGAGCAAAACAACTATGCGATCGTTACTATTGATTGGCATTTTTACCTCAAGTAATAAAACGAATCGGCAATAAATAAAGCCAGCCTTCAGCCGCAATATTACCCAAAAGGATCGGGGCATGACCCTCAATATTATGGTCGATGAGAAAAATCATAGGTTATTTTACCACGTTTAGCTTTCCTTGCCTGAAGTTTTTCCCAAGCTGCTTCTCGACCGGGTGGGATTTTAGCAATTATAGCAAATAATTTCCGATTCTGTTCTTCCCAATATTTTCGGTTTTCCTCAGCAATTTTCAATACTATTTGGTACTCCGCTTCCACTTCATCTAGATTTGCCTCTATGTATGATATAGCTGCTGAAAATTGTTCATCTGTGACATAGAAATAATGACGGATTAACTTGGGTGGATAGCCTGCATGGATGTAGTCCATCAATTGGTAAAGCGTGATTCTAGTGCCGGCGATCATCAGATTCTGTCCGAATGATTAATTCCTGTCGATCCCAATCCCTAGTCATATCCACAGCCTCCTGCAATTTTTCTCTATCATAACACGCGCGATCGTATCTGAGAAACCCTGTTTCTCCAGTAAACAGGGTTTCTGGGCTCCTTCTAGTTTACATCTGAATAATTGCACATGCAAAAAATCAGTGTGGGTTAGGCTGCTTCCCTAGATACTGACTTCTTATGCAACACCATCAACTGTTCTGGAATTAAGCCAAGTGAGGAGTAAGTACGTCCATTACGATCGCAGAACTCTACTTCAAATGCACTACCATCTGCAAGAATGTCAACCACTGTCCCAACTTGTCCAGTCCACAAATTTGCTTCAGGTATATCAACCGTAAGAGCGACTACATCTAACAGTTTGATTTTCTTCGTCATCATCTTCGCCCTTCATACTCCCAACTTTAACTTTTTTCTCGTGCTTTGGGTCATTATTCCGCCGTTTTGAAGATAAGTTCACTACCTGTCTTCCACTTGCAGCTTCCCGCCTCTGCAAGTCTGCAAACATCGCATCGAAGTCATAGTTGAAAGACTTGGCGTGTTCTTCACGAATTCGATAGATTTCTTCGAGAATCTCGTCCTGCCACATAATTTATTCTCCCATTAACTCGTAAGGTGTACAAATCCTCGGTAAATTATACCCGAATTCAATGCTAATCTCTGACAGCTTATTCTGAATCTGAGCATTGGCAATATGCTTACAGTTCCATGTTAGCAGATAATCCATGACATGCACTGTAGCAGCCGCAATATGAACTGTATCATCAGCAGCTTTAGATGGCAAATTGCTTCTTGCCTGGAATTGCGCTGCCAAATCTTTCACATCCTTATTCAATTCTAGTAAAGGAAAATCGCGCAGTACCTCCAGCCGCTTGGCGGCCATCTCGGCATCGCCCTGCCTTGCCTCTCTTAAAACGAGTTCTGAGATATAAACCGTGAAAGCACTGCGACGATATTCCCACCAGTCTTTCGTTACTTCCATATTTGCAGCAACGATCAAGTTCTTGCTCGATCTTGCCGTAAGGTAGCCGACAAAACTGGTTTCAATGTAAGCAGTTTCACTCATGTGCTATTATTTGATTTCTTTCCCCAAAGTGGATCGAACCTCTACAGGTTCGATCTATCATACCAAGCCATCAGCCCGATCGCTCACTTACAGTACTCGCCCGTCACGCCAGTCCCACCAACTTTTCGCTCAACTCCCACAGGCGCTTCGCTTTTTCATTATCCAGCGCCTCGTCCGATACCTCTTGCACGAAGGACTTCCGATCTTTCTTCTGTCGGTTCCCCCAACTCCAATAGACCCCTGACTTATTATACTCTGGATCTGCTACTACCTCTGCTACCCGATCGCCCGCCAATTCCTCGGACACGTACCCTCCCGTAATATTCTTTTGAAACAGGGGGAATATTTTCTGGAACAGGGGATAGTGATTGCGAAATAGAGCCGTTTCCGCCACGCATCCCGGATAAAGGGAACTGAAGATAATGCCAGTTTCATCGTGATAGCGCCGATGCAGTTCCCGCATCGTCAGCACATTGCACAGCTTGCTATCCTTGTACGCTTTGCCCGACTTAAACTTCTTGCCGTTAATCATCGCGATCGGGGGTTTAAACCCTTCTTCAAACCCCTTCAGATCCCCTAAGTCTGGGGGTGCTGGAATGGGAATCTTTCCTCCCAACTCCTTCGGGTTAGCTGTCACAGTTCCCAAAATCACCAACCTCGGTTCTGCTGCGGCTGAATTTTTCAGATCCTCTAGCATCAGGTTACAGAGGAGAAAATGTCCCAAATGATTTGTGGCAACGCTTAACTCATATCCATCAGCGCTGCGCAACGGTTCCTTTAATAAAGGCATATACACTGCCGCATTGCATACTAAAGCGTCCAGCGATCGGCGACTTTCCCGAAAAGTCTGCACGAAAAGTCGCACCGACCCCAAGTCCGCTAAGTTCAGAGGTATAATACTGTAGCTACCTTCGGGCATTCCCACCTCTTGGGCAATGCTTCCCGCCTTGATAAGATTCCGACAGGCCATCACCACATGCCATCCCCTTTGGGCCAGGGATTTCGCCGCGTACAAACCGACTCCCGATGACGCACCCGTAATTATTACCGTTGACTTCTGACCTTGTTTCATGCTGTTTCCACTCTGTTGACCATTCTCGATTGTCTTCTCTATTTTACACTATGCTTGTCAGTAGCACATGCAAAAATTCGGTTAGGCGGTTTCCCTAGATACTGACTTCTTATGCAAACTATCAAGGGAAGCGTGTGTTGCGCTTGTTGGGTAATAAACGACAAGCCAACCTCCGACTAACCACATTGAGTGCTTGTCGCTATAAAGGTAGTAATGCTATTCTATCGATCCATTCTTCAGCACTTGATGCTGACCAAATTAATACCAGTTCCTCCAACACAATCTCAACTGCCAACTTTTCGGACACAACTATAACTCCTGAACTGCGATATTTTACAATAAACCGTGCAAATTCAGTTGGAATTGTCTTGCGATCGGGAGTTACCAGAATACGTTCCTGTTTTGCTGCTAAAGCCAGAAACTCTGCATCTTTTATCCCATTTTATCAAAGTAATGCTACAATTACTTGGGACATTATTTATTAGTCGGTTTTAACCGACTTCAGCTATTAGCCGGGGGTTTGAACCCCCGGCGGGATAACAGCGAAGTGATTGATTCAGATCGGCATCAGCCTGATAGCGAATCTTCACATTTTTCCCCTCTGCTGCTTTGCTTTAGCTGCCATCAGTTTAGCATAAAGTTCGGGAGCATCCCTCTTTAAGGGCTGAGGCATAGAATCAAATTTTACCTCTTCCCCTTCCAGATAAGCATCAATTTCATCGCAATTCGCCAAATAAAAAGCGATCGCACCGTCAACCTGTTCCAGAGTCAGCAACGGGAAGGACTGCACAATGCTTTCGGGTGAAAGACCCTTTCGGAAGGCATAGACAATGGAATCAAGGGAAATTCTAGTACCGGCGACCCAGTAGCCCTCATTTCTATACTCTATATAATGCTTAGCTGCTACAACTGGCATAGTTCCTGAAAGCCTCCTCAAATACCGTTCCTCTACTATAGCTTATCTCTCATCTCTTGTCAATACTTTTTTTGACTGGCTGGTTCTCACATCTCTGCCTATTTTAGGCTATTATAGCTAAAAGAGGAGTAATCAGCTTATATTAGTGTTGGTTGCTAGTTGTTAGTTGACCACCTCCGGGCAGACGATCCGCCCGACATTTCCCTAACATTAAATCATCCCATGTGTCGTCTATTAGGATATCTCGGAAAGCCCATTCAACTGTCTCAGATCCTGTACCAACCAGAACATTCACTGATCGTCCAAAGTTATCAACCCCGGGAGATGACTTCTGGAGTAGTGAATGCCGATGGGTTTGGCATTGGTTGGTATCACTCCCAACGGGAGACAGAACCCTTTACCTATAAACATATTTTGCCCGCCTGGAGTGACGTTAACCTGCCCCAGCTGAGTCGCTATATTGAATCTGGGTGTATTCTGGCAAATGTCCGCAGTGCCACAGCGGGACAAGCTGTAGATTTAAGTAATTGTCAGCCCTTTGCTTATCAGCGCCTGCTGTTCGTTCACAATGGTTTTATCCAAAACTTTCGCCAGAGTTTATATCGCCCCCTGCGCGATAGCCTCTCGGACATGGCCTACCAACTGATCGGCGGCAGTACAGATTCCGAACATATTTTCGCCCTTTTGATCGATACCTGGCAAGCATCTCCAAATATTACCCTAGAACAAGCATTGGAGAAAACCTTAAGGACCCTGCACGGGTTGGCGTCCAAGCATCAGGTAAAAGCCTCAGCTAATATCGTTATTACGGAGGGACATCGCCTGATTGCCTCCCGGTTCTCCACCCACTCACCGGCACCGACTCTTTACTGGCTGAAGGACGATCGGACTTATCCGGGCAGTATCATGATGGCATCGGAACCCCTATTGGTGGGAGAATGGATCGGATGTACTGAAAATAGTATCCTGACCATAGGAGAAGATTGTGAACCTGACATCCACCCAATCCTGTAGAGACAAGATATATCGGGACTTACAGCAATGTCGGATGAAAACTATGGCCTTGTTTGCAGACATAGATGACGCCAGCTTTCGAGGTCAAAGTCATCCCGAATTCAGTCCTGTGGGATGGCATCTGGGACATATTGGCATGACAGAAGGCTACTGGATTTTAGAACAACTGGCCGGGTTGCCGCAACTGTATCCAGAATACCGGCAACTGTTTGCCGCTGACGGCCTGCCTAAGTGCGATCGGGGTTCTGGAGTGCCATCATTCCCAGAAGTCGGCGATATTCTCAACAGCATTAGAACCAAAGTCTTCACATACCTGGAAACGGCCCCAGTTGACTCCCAAGAACGGTTGTGGTGCTTCATCATTCAGCATGAAAGCATGCACAATGAAACGATCGCCTTGGTGCTGCAAATGCAAAACCTAGCGCATCCTCTCCGCATGCGGAGAGGAGAGCAGTCAAGCTATAAATTACCTTGTCAAATCACCAATGGGCATCCAGTGGCAGCGTCCCAGATCGAAATTCCCGCAGGGGAGTTTGACATGGGCAATAATGCCATCGATGCTATGGATAACGAACGCCCTGCCCATCGGGTTTATCTGCATACCTACTGGATCGATCGCTATCCGGTCACCTGCAGAGAATACCGCAAATTTATCACCGATGGCGGCTATCAGAATGAAAGTTGGTGGTCTGTAGATGGGTGGAGGTGGCTGCAAGAAAACCCCGTTGTCCAGCCCCTATACTGGAATAACTCTCCCGAATGGAAAAATCATCCCGTTTGTGGAGTCAGTTGGTATGAAGCAGACGCCTATGCCCGATATGTCGGGAAGCGGCTACCCACAGAAGCGGAATGGGAAAAAGCCGCTAGCTGGGATGCCGCAGCAGGGCGCAGTCGTACCTATCCTTGGGGAGAAGAAATGCCCAGTGGCAAGCAATGCAATTGCGATGGTATAGTAGGACAGACAACTCCCGTGAATGCCGCGTCAGCAGGACAGAGTGCCTATGGTATGGAGGATGCTTTGGGTAATGTCTGGGAATGGACAGGAAGCTGGTTTGATGGCTACGAAGGTTTTGCCTGGTATCCCTATCGAGGTTACTCTCAAGCCTACTTTGATAACCAGCATCGAGTTATCAAAGGTGCCAGCTGGGCAACTCGTCCTTGGGCCATGCGTGCCAGCTTCCGCAACTGGTATCATCCGGGAGTGCGGCAGATTTTAGCAGGTTTTCGTTGCGCTAGTAGTCAGCCGCAATATTTGTGATGGTGGGCGGTGCCCACCCTACTATCTGAGGTAAGGGATGAAAATCAAAACAATAAAAGTCAAAGAGTTGACAATTCACGAGCATTATCTAGAAATTTTCTATAGCGCCGATCGCTTTCAATTTTCAACGAAGGTTTTTTACCACGATATATCTTTCTCATCCCTAAAAGAAAGATATTCCGAACGAGTGGTACGGGAAATAGCTGCCTATATTGCCTTGTTTGAAGGCATGAAACTCTGTTCGTTATTTCCCAAGTATTATGACGTATCCGCGATCGCAGACATGTTAGCCGAGCCAGTGATAGCACTATTTGCCAAAATATACAATGGCGTGTTTGCCCAACATTTGTATGAAAACAATGTCATTGATTATGCAGGGCCGGAAATTATCTATCCGAGAACTCCTTTGGGAGAGGGTAAACCAATGGCGATCGACAGCGACGGAGGAACGATCCTAGCAGGTTGTGGTGGCGGTAAAGATAGCATTGTGGCCATGAAAATATTGCAAGAGGCAGAAATTACCTTTGCCTCCATGCAATATTCCCATAGCGTTTATGGCAAAGCCGACTTACAACACAATTTAATTTCCGGCTTCCTCGAACATGTTACTCCCATTCGGACTCATAAGATATCCGTTTATGATGATTTAGCTGACTATCCATTTCTACATCTTTATTTTCCCGATAATTCGGGAATTACAGTTCCAGAAACTCCCGTTTCTATTTTTGAGTCTCTCCCTCTCATACTGCACGATGGATACAATTATTTAGCATTGGCTCACGAAAAAAGCGCCAACACGGGAAATATGTTCTGGTCGGCCTTGGGGAGGGAAGTGAACCATCAATGGGGCAAAGGCTACGAAGCTGAAACACTGTTGAACGAATTCGTTCGAGAAAATTTAGTCTCAAATTTCACCTACTTCAGTATTTTGCAGCCCATCTATGATTTCCGCATCTTCAAAAATCTAGCCCGGTATCCGGAAGTACTGCCGAAAATTCATTCCTGCAATATCCAAAAACCTTGGTGCAAGAAATGTCCTAAATGTGCTTATGTCTGGCTGGGCTGATGGATGGTTTTTGAGATAAAAATCGTATAAACCATAGTAAGATGATTTTTGGCTAAATTGAGCAATCAATAATTTCCCATTTTTATTCAGCAATTCCATTGCCGCCTGCACTACCTTTTGCAGTTTATTCTTATCAACTGTATACCAAGAATGAATCGCCCATATAATATCGTAATATTCCCGATTTTGGGGCAGCAATACCGAGTGAATGTTTTCCACAGAAGTTAAATATTTTCCCTCGCAGCAAAAATGTTCGAGGCTATTAAAAACCTGCTCCGACTGTTGCAGACAATATTCTGAAACATCAAGCAAGTCCGATAATAAACAAACATCTCCAGAAAATTTTCGATCTAATAAACTCGGAAATTTACCCGTGCCGCAACCGACATCAAGGAGTTTTATTTCTGGTTTGGCAAAAGATTTGAGTATAGATGCAAATGGATATTTTTAGAGCAGGTTCTGGTAATCTATTGTAGCGACTTTCCACCATGATTCAAGATCGAGGGTATTGGGTTGATAATAATCTTGGGAAATCTTAAAGTTATTGCTTTGGGGTTCCATTCCAATTTACTCCTTTTTGACTAATGTACAGCTATTTTACTTTGATTTCACTCGCCTACTTCATAAGACCTCTTGAAAATAGAAATTTATGCTATAATAAGATTTGAGAACTTAAATTTGGAGATGTAAATGCTATGAGCTAT
>JACOMV010000100.1 GCA_014324065.1 Hormoscilla sp. SP12CHS1
TTGCGCCTTTCCTTCCCGCTTTACAGATTGATGCCATCGCTACCGTAGGGAAGGTGCTTTCACTCCTGCACCTGGAGGGATGGACTTTCACCACCATCATCTATAAGTTCTCAGGGCTAATGTAACCCTGGTAGCGATCCTATTCTTGACATGTGTCAAGTAACTTTACGCTAAACGAATCGCACGTTCCCGATCGTCCTGCATTTCCGTCCAGGTGATGCCATAGTCGGATACCAAAAATCTAATCAGATGATTATCTCCCAGGCTGACCATAAACGAGGCACTGTTCATTTGGCTATCGCAAGTATAGCAAGATGCCAGGTATCCCCTGCGATCCAGCACGATCGCCAGGGCTTGCAGGCTCATCACCAGGTCTTGCACGAATAGCCGGTGTTGCTCTGCCAGTCTGATAAACACATTTTTTCCTCCAAGTACCAGATTAGTTGCGACCTGTCAAGGATAATTTATGATTTATTAATAATTACACCTCCTTGAATGAAGATTTTGACGTTGCACCGAACAAATTAATTTTACAAAATTTAATAATTAATTCCCCACTGCTGTGCATTAGCATAGCTAATTACTCTCATAAGCAAAGGTATCAGAGACGACAATACCTCATGGCCGATAAATAATAGTGGGCCTGGTGGGGTTGCTTCTTCTCCGCCAGGAGTTGAAGCAACAGCGGGCTATTTCACGCCTCAGAAATCAACTTCCCACCAACCTAACCCCGGACCGATGAATCGCACTGTTAGCCAAACTACGATCATAATTCCAATCCCGATCCAAGCTCCTGTGGTCGTCCATTTCATGAATTTGTCCGCTTGGCTCTTGGTAATCGGCAGCCAGGGAAGAATAGTGGGCTCTTGACCGTATTTGTCTCCTAGTGCTGCTTTGCGACGCTTAGCTTCACCCATGACTGGCAATAATCACATATAAGAATGACTTTTTGATGATAGCTTTTTTACTTGGGTTAGAACAATTTGTTTGATTTTTGGGCTTTTTAGGAGTAAAATATACGATTAATCCCGAACGGAGTAATCGGATCGGGTAAACCAGCTAGCATCTAAGTAATTAATCCGTGCCAGGGGGCCGAGGGCTGCAAGCACCGACTGCCCATAGCTGCGGTGGATGACGCGGCTATCCAGCAGGGCGACGATACCAAGTCTTTCTCGTACTGGGGCGATCGCCCATTGTAACTCCTTGAGAGCCACGGGCAACAGGTAGAGGCGAAACCAATCGAGACGTTTGCGTTTATAGTAAGCGACGCGACCGGCTACCAGAGGGTGTTCTAGAGAAGGAATGGGTAAAGTGGCGATCGCCAGGAGCATGGGAGGAGGTAAAGCGGCCTGATGCTGACGCCAGAACTCCCAACCCGTCACTAAAATGCCGCGTGGGTCCAGGGAAGTCTTCTCCACCTGCACCCGAGAGCCAAAGTCCGCCGCGAGCACTGCACCCACCTTAGCCTTCAGGGGCACGTCACCGATCAAAATTACCGTTAAACCCTCACCAGCGGCGCTTATTGCCAGCATAGAGCGGATTTCTCGGAGCAAACAGACCTGAAATCGAGGGGTATTGGGCCGGGGCAGTCCTTCGGGCAGGTACAGATGAATCAGCTCGCTGTGGCGATCGGCAGAGAACTTCAGAGTAGTTAAATCTGCCAAACCCATCCCAGCGCAATAGACAGGGGCGGAAGCTTCCAGATCCAAAGCACCCCCAATCAACACTACTGGCTGTTGGGGCCAGATGGGGGTGAGGGCATCAGCCACCTCAACCGGGCCGCGACTGAGAGAAAACAGACCTTGAGACCAGTCTATTCCGGCCCAGATGAGCTGTTCGTCAGCATACAAACCCTCGGCAAAATTCCGAAAAGCATCTGGCATGGCCAGGGAATTCTCTGCGAGCAAAAACTCGTACAGACGCTGCAAAATTGCTCTTGTCTCATCCTCGATCGGACAGCAGTCGTAGGGAGAAGGGGGATGCTGAAACACTGCCCGCGTCAGCTGCACCCTAGCATCCCGGATGATTTCAATTTGGTGGGGAAAAGCCAGCATCAGATCGTGCCAATCAGCCGGTCCCATACAGGCCATCAGCTGGTTGCGAGTCCAGGCTTCCAGATTGTCCACCCCGTCCAGAATGGTGGGAATAGTGGGAAATCGCTGTTGTCTTTGCAAGCGGTCTTGCAACCAAGCATCAGGGGTAGTCAGCAGCAGTCCCGTGAAATCAGCACCAGGCCAACTCGTCCCAGTTCTGATTGGTTTGGACGTACCCATCCACTGCTGCAACCGGGGAATTTCCACCATCAGCAGACGTTGCTGCACATCCGACGGTGCCACCACGATCGCTGGTTTTGGCCACATTAGCGCTGGCAGTAAATAACTCAGGCGATGACGCCCTTGATACTTACAGGGGACGCCAGTCTGAATTAAGGCACTGCGACCTAGTCGTAAAGTACGCGCTACTAGCCGGGCCATGGTTAACTGATGGGGCCAGGAAGGTTCTCCAGACCCGCGCAGAAAGGCGCGGAGTTGCTGATGGACTTTTACCTCAATCACGGGACAAGCATCTTTGAGATGATTAAATCTTCTCTATCATTCTGACAGATACATCAAAAGTCCCTGAGACCGATCGCCCCAGGGACTTTTACGACTGAAAGCGCGATCGCGACTCAGGGTTAAATATGAGGCACGTACTTCTCCTTCTCCGGTACAATGGCGTACTCGGCCACGATCTGCCGGAATTCTTCGCCGTCAATCGTTTCCTTGTCAATGAGCAAATCAACTAAGCGATCGATCGCGGCTCGGTTTTCCCGGATAATCGATTTGGCGTCGTCGTAGCAATGCTCGACAATGGAGCGGACTTGAGCGTCGATGCGAGAGGCAATCTCTTCAGAATATTCCGATATTTTCATCAGGTCGCGACCCAAAAATACTTCACCAGTTTGGCTTTCCAGTGACAGGGGTCCCAAATCGGACATGCCGAAACGAGTTACCATCTGACGGGCCATTCCCGTCACCTGTTGCAGGTCATTACCAGCACCTGTGGTCACTTCCGCATCTCCAAAGATCGCGTCTTCGGCAGCACGACCCCCCAGAGCACCGGTAATTCGAGCCATCAACTGAGCCCTGGATACTAAACTCTGATCTTCGCTGGGAGTAAACCAAGTTAAACCTTGAGCTTGACCGCGCGGAATCAGGGTGACTTTCTGCACTGGGTCGTGGTCTTTCAGCAGAGTCCCGACGATCGCATGTCCCAGTTCGTGATAGGCAATCAGGCGCTTGCTCTTCGAGTCTACCAAGGGCGTGCCTTCCATCCCTGCTACCACTCGGTCTACAGCATCGTTGATTTCCAGCATGGTGATCGCCTCCTTGCGACGCCGGGCTGTTAAAATTGCCGCTTCGTTCAGCAAGTTGGACAAATCTGCCCCCGTAAAGCCCGGAGTCCGACGGGCGATCGCCTCCAGGGAAATATCGGGAGCCAGCTTTTTATTGCGGGCATGGACATCTAGAATTTCCAGGCGTCCCTTGATATCCGGGGCGTCCACCGTTACCTGGCGATCGAAGCGACCCGGTCGCAGTAAGGCCGAGTCTAGTACATCTGGTCGGTTAGTGGCCGCAATAATGATAATCCCGGCATTGCCCTCAAACCCATCCATTTCGGTCAGGAGTTGGTTGAGAGTTTGCTCCCGTTCGTCATTACCCCCGCCAATGCCAGCACCCCGCTGGCGTCCTACGGCATCAATTTCATCGATAAAGATGATGCAAGGGGCGTTTTCTTTCGCTTTCTTGAACAGGTCCCGCACCCGGGAGGCCCCCACACCCACGAACATTTCCACAAATTCCGAACCCGAGATGCTGAAGAACGGTACTCCCGCTTCTCCCGCGATCGCCTTTGCCAAGAGAGTTTTCCCAGTACCAGGAGGCCCTACCAAGAGTACCCCCTTCGGGATCCGCGCCCCCACTGCGGTGAAGCGTTCCGGCTTTTTCAGGAACGTCACCACTTCTTGCAGTTCTTCTTTCGCTTCCTCAATACCGGCGACATCATCAAACATCACGCCAGTTTTCGCTTCCATCTGGAAACGAGCTTTTGACTTGGCAAAATTCATTGCTTGGCCTGGGCCACCAGGCACGTTGCTGGAACGCCGGAACAGCAAAAACAGCCCAGCTATTAACAGCACCGGAAAAATGAGATTCCCCAGCAGTCCCCAGATAGCGCCCTCATTGCGAGGGGGGTGGATATCAAAGCTGACTTTCGCCTCTCTGAGCTTAGAAATCAGTTCCGGAGAATTAGCTGGCAGATCCACCCGCCATTGCTGGAGCTGGTTATTTAACTGCGGGTCTACCGCTGCGACTCTTGCTGTCCTGCCATTCTCATAGAGGTCTACGCTTCTCACGCGATCGTTATCCAAGTATTCTAAGAAGCGACCGTAGGTCATGCGGGTACTGGCAGTATTCTGACCGATCTCAATCCCAGAGGAGCCAAAAGCTCCCTGCCACAGAAAGAACCCGATCGCTAAAGCGGGTAATGTCCACAGCAATATTACTTTCCACGAAATTTTCATCTGCTTCGGCGATGTCTATATATGGATTACAACAGTGCGAGCGAATGTCTTGGGTGTCTACCCCAATTTTTTGTCTTTAGCAGACTTTTTTCCTGACTGCCGGTTGTCGGCCCTTCTCCCCAGCGACCAGCTGTAGAGGATTTTTAAGCCGAAGAGCCATAATTTTAATATAATTTAACGTAGTTCTCACCCAAGGTGCAACCAGTTTTATCTCCGATCGAGGCACGGTAACTGTCAATGTTGGGGTAAACTAAAGTCGACTTGCCCTCGTAGCTCAGTGGATAGAGCAAGGGATTTCTAATCCCTCAGCCGTAGGTTCGAACCCTACCGGGGGCGTTATCTGATTGAGAGGTGTCCGGCGGGCGACAAGAGCTGCCCGTGGGGCGCCAGGGAAACCAAATATAAATTGATGGGGCAGTTAGGTTGAGGAACTACGCTTCTGAGAGCAGCTAATATGTCGGCGTTGCACAACTCCGGGATGATAAGGGTTGTTAATTGTCAATGGTCAATTGAAATAGTCATAAATAGCCAGAGATTGATGTCTGAACGCTTTTCAATTTTCCTCGTTCCCTGGCTCCCGCCTGGGAACGGCAATTTTCAATTTTCAACCATTGACTGCTATCACCCCAAAAATGTGCAACGCCAATATGTCATTGCTTCGATATTTCTGGGGAGCTCGATGTCTCCCGGGAGCGCTAACCGCACTACCCGGGAGACATCGTACTCGCACTACCCCAGAAATATTGAGGGAGGATTGTAATTGAGAGATCGTCGCGATCGTAAGTGTAACGCCCCCCTCGTGTCCAGAGACGCCCACCCTGTCGTTCGCCTGTCCGGCAACGACATGGGTGGGCGCTCACGGTCCGCGGACGGCCCGAAAAATCGGACACGACGAAGCAATCTCCACTGGGTAGGAGATTGCTAGCCCTCCTGGCGTCGGGCCGCTACGCTAACGGGGGGTCTTCCTGTTGTGTTGAGCGGAATTGCTGCTGCTGAAGCCCCCCACGCTGCGCGAAAAGTCGCAATGACACCATGAAAGTACCAGTTGAGCCGTTTCAAAGTATAGGATCGGTGCATGAAAAAGCCCGTGACGAGGATTGAACTCGTGACCTCACCCTTACCAAGGGTGTGCTCTACCACTGAGCTACACGGGCACTATCTAAGTCTAATGTATATTAAGGTGGGCCGAGCTGGATTTGAACCAGCGTAGGCGTAGCCAGCGGATTTACAGTCCGCCCCCATTAACCACTCGGGCATCGACCCATTTATTTCCTACTTGATTAGCCTAACACATAAATTTTCAATTGTCTTAGGTTTTTTTGACAATTTTTTGGGCTGGGGCGGAAAATCCCCATTTTTCAAGGGTTTCTCGGCTCGATGGAATTTTTTTCTGGGGCGGGTGATTCTTCTGAAAAAATGCTGCGTGGCCCTTGATGAGGGGGGTTTTGTCCCTGTTGTCGTCTCTGTTTGGACCGGCTCATTGGTGGTCGGGAGGGAAAATCGCTCTCATCATAGATTTCGCCCACCAGTTCTTCGAGAAGATCTTCTAAGGCGACTAACCCGACTGTGCCGCCGTACTCATCCACGACAATGGCCAAGTGTAAGCGCTGTTGTAGCATCTCTTTGAGCAGATTGGCGACTCGCTTGGTTTCCGGTACGTACACTGGCGGGTCCATGACTTCACTCACGAGACCGGGACCGCGTCCCTCTGCTTGCAAAGCATGCTGTTGTTGTAGGGCCCGCTTCAGGTGAACGACTCCGACTATTTTATCCTTGGACTCCTCCTGGACGGGGATGCGGGAATAGCCTGTCTCTAGACAGAGATTCAGTAATTCTGGTAATGTGGCTTCAACTGAGATGGTCCGCATATCGATGCGAGACTTGACGACCTCCCTGGCGCTGAGTCGGTCTAGCATCAGGGCTTTGTTGAGCAACCGGTGTCTATAGAGGTCCAGCTTGCCTTTTCCGCCCAAGATTTCTATCATCAACTGGAGGTCTTTTAAGGACTCGCCCTCTTGCACTACACCTTTCTGAAACAGGCGAATGGCGAATTGGGCGATCGTCTCTAGGAAATTAATGATGCCAAAGAAGGAGAGGAATCTGGAGAGCCAATAGATGGGGCGGACTGCTAATTTGAAATATGACAGTACGTTATTGATGGCTAAGGACTTGGGGGTGATTTCCCCAAAGATGAGCACCAGAAAGGTGGCGACGGCTGTGGCAACTCCGATACTAGCATTACCGAGCCAGATGGCAAACAGGTTGCTGGTCAAGATGGCGGAAAAGTTGTTGATGAGGTTGTTCCCGACCAAGAGGGTGGTGATGAAGCGGGTGCGCTGTTGTAAGACGATGCGGAAAATGCCACTGGGGTCTCCTTGGTCTTTGATCAGGGCCTTGAGTTTGAGGGGATCTAATGCGGTAATGGCTGTTTCGGAACCTGAGAAAAAACCGGAAAGCAACATCATTACTGCTAGGACTGCTATGTCTAGCCAGACATTTCCCAGCATGGGACCAGTCTCGGAGGCAGTCAGAAGGTAAGGGGGAACGGGCAAAGTAGTCACAATTGCCGTAGAGTTAGTAAATAGTTGGGTTATGGTGGCCTTATTGTGATAATGATAACCTCGCTCTGGGATTTGTTACAGTATCTTGCTTATCCTCTGCGCGGGCTAGAAAGCTGAGGCAGTTCGTAGTAAACGCTTTAGCGTTTGCCTGTATGCCTTTCGTAGTAAACGCTTTAGCGTTTGCTCCGTTGCGGTTGAGAGTACATCGCTACCGGTAGTAGGGGCGATCGGGTGGGGAATCTGGGGAATTTGCAAAGCCAACTGACTGGTAGTATCCGCTCTAAGAAACTTACCCAAAGTTAGACAAATCCAGGCTTGGCTGGATGTAGTCTGCATCTGGCGTTCTTTTCCTGCTTCGACGCATCCGACCTGCCGAGTTTCGCTTGTGTGATGCTCCACAAGCTGACACGGGAGAGCTTCCCGCCAATGCCAAGTTAATTGCAGCGTTCCAATCTCGGTCTAAGAAGAATCCACAGCTAGGACAAACAAACATCCGGTCTGACAGTTTTAAGCCTTTACGGACGTGACCGCAATGGGAACAGGTTTTAGACGATGGGAAAAACTTATCAACTACTGTTAGTTTGCTGTCGTACCATTGGCACTTGTACTCTAGCTGGCGGCGAAACTCATATTATCCACAATCCGCTATTGCTTGTGCCAATCTGTGATTTTTCATCATGCCACTTACGTTCAAGTACTCGATGACTACCTCGCTGTGATTTTTAGCTAGGTATGTAGTCAGCTTGTGAGTGGCATCATTTCTGATGCAAGCAACACGGTGGTGTGCTTTTTGCAGTTTCCTTATTGCTTTTTTGCGATTGTTAGAACCTTTGACTTTCCGACTAACAGCCCGTTGCAAACGCGCAATTTTTCGTTTAGCTTTACGATACGCTTTTACTGCCGGGAAACTCTTCCCATTGCTTAGATTCGCCAGTGTTTTGATGCCCAAATCGACTCCGACACATCCATAGCGATGTTCCGTGTCCGAGAGCGCCCACCCATGTCGTTGCCGGGCAGGCGAACGACAGGGTGGGCGTCTCTGGACACGGCCTACGGGTTCCGGCTTGACATCGACTTTATAGGAAATAAACCCACCGCCCAGGCAACTAATGGTTACATTGCTATTGGATTTAAACAATATTGGTGGTAAATGCTTTTCGTAAGCTTTCACCCAACCAATTTTAGGTAGCTTGATTCGATTACCCGAAATTTTAATGTTACCTTCTAGGTAGAAGGTATCATGGAGCCCTTTCTTCTTAAAGCGTGGGAAGCCCTGCCCGCTCATGGTAAAGACTTTCGAGAAAGCCAAGTCCTGCGTCTCTCAAGGCTTGCTGAGGGGCGCTTTGGGATACTTCATAATACCAGGGATTGGCGGCTTTTACCTCAGCTACTAGGCGCTTGTCTTAAATGACTTCATTTAATTTGACTCGCTACCTGCGAGAGCGATCCTCGATCCTTGACATAGCTTCGTTTTGCCCGTCATAGCTAAAATAGACTGTTATTGTGGGCGGCCTTGATTTTCTCCTCAGCCCAAACAGCTAGTGAGAGATGCGTAACATATAAAAACTGGACACTATCTTATGATATCACAACTGGAGTCCAGGTTTGTAAAGGTTTGTCTAATTTATCGCGTTCTGCTGAAAGCCCTAGCACAACTGTACCGCAGAACTTCTGGAAAACGATCCAAATGCTCTGCTTCCCATTGGGGAAAAATCCAATTACGCCTGGGAACTGAAAGATCGCATGGATAAACTGCTGATTGCGCAGCGTGGCGCAGCCATAGGCGTTGAACTCACAGCCCCAGCAGCATTTCCAGAACGAAAAAGATCCGCCAGTACCCCCGAGCCAACTAGCACTGGAGGATCGGCAAGAATGGCTCCGGATGTTGCGGCAAAAGCTGACTTCAGGGGGATCTGGGCAGAACGTGTTGCGGGAATTTGCTAACTTAAACTTAGAAAACCCCCCCGACGTAAAGACTGAGATTTCCGACGTTTCTGCCTCCCTAGGGAAGACCTTCGGGAGAACTTCGGCGACATCAATAACAACATCAACGGCTACAGCGCTAGCGGTTTGCCCCCGGGCTTAACCATCAACTCAGAAGAAGCGATCGGCGGTGTCCCTACTACCAAGGGTACCTTTACAGTCACGGCAACCGCCTCCGACCAGGAGGGAAATCAAGCAGAAGATACCTTTGAAATCCCGGCCATTTTCCAAAGAGCAAAAGAATGCCAATCCGGAGATGCCCCCCTTGCGATCGGGTTGCAGCCCGGGAGGGATAATTTGAAAAATCCCCGCGACGGTAAGGCCGGGACAGTCAAGACTTCCAGAGGCTCCGAAAATGGCGGCTAAATTCCGTATCCCTCACGGGAGCGCAGCCATATCCCTCACGGGAGCGCAGCCATAGATTCGGGCGGTCGAAGATGTCTCATTGGCCTGCCGATCTCCGATACTAGGTAATATCATAGATTAATCTATGATTAGTTGCTAGTATATGAGCTATTGCCTGAGTCTAAATTGCACCAAACCCCAAAACCCGCCGAGAACGAGCTTTTGCCAAAGTTGCGGGGCGGAATTGAGACTGCTGAAAGGTCGCTATCGCGTCATCCGCCTGCTCTCGGATCTGGGAGGCTTCGCGAAAACCTATCTGGCGGCGGATGTTGCTAGGGAGAATGCTAATTGCGCCATTAAACAACTGGTGCTATTGCCGGAAATAAAGAGCGATCGCCAATTGCTAGCCAAGGCGATCGCTCTATTTGAGCAAGAGGCCCAGGGTCTGCTGAGGTTGGAGTCTCATCCCCAAATCCCTCTGCTGTTAGATTTCTTTGAGGAAGACAACCAGCGCTATCTGGTGCAGGAGTTTGTGGAAGGACAGGACCTCTGGCAGGAGTTGCAACGGCAGGGGGCTTTTAAGGAAGCACAGATCCGGGAACTGTTGCTGGATCTGTTACCCGTACTCCAGTTTATCCACGATCGCCAGATCGTTCACCGGGACATTAAGCCTGCCAATATCATGCGTCGTCAGCCCGACGGTAAGTTGGTGCTGATTGATTTTGGCATTTCTAAGCAACTGGCCCAAACGGTGATGACCAAAACGGGCACGGCAGCTATTGGCACCCAGGGCTATGCCCCGATCGAACAAATGCTTGCTGGTAAAGTTTATCCTGCTAGCGATATCTACAGCTTGGGCGTTACCTGCATTCATCTGCTTACAGCTGCCGCTCCCGAGAGACTTTATCGGCCCCGAGAGGGAGGTTGGTTCTGGCGAGATTATCTGTCCCAGGGGATGTACGTGAGCGAAAATCTAAGGGCGATCTTGGATAAGATGATCGAACTGATGATGCACGAACGCTATCAATCGGCGGATGAAGTCCTGATTGATTTACAGTCTGCTTCTGCCAAGTCTGCTTCGGTCCCATCAGACCCGATCTTATTAGATTTGATTGGAGATATTAATAATGACTTGGGCATCCCTAGGGCGCCAACCCTGACTGTGGCGAAACTCGGTCCTGCTGACTATAGAACTATTAGTGAGGCGATCGCCAACGCCTTCTATGATACGATCGTACGGGTGCGTGCTGGTTTCTACTCAGAAAGTCTCGTAATTGATAAGCCGCTACAAATTGTCGGGGATGGGGCTAGGGAAGACGCGATCGTCGAGAGTACATTCTCGCCCTGCCTACAGATGCGGACAGACCGCGCTGCAATTAGAGGCATAACCCTGCGTCATCGGGATGTGACCAAAAATGCTGACCCTATCGGCCGCTTTGTCAGTCAGCCCCTGCTGAAACCCTATGCTATTGATATCCCCCAAGGAGAGTTAATTCTGGAGGACTGCGATATCGCCTCCACGGGTATTGCTTGCATATATATTCACGGCGCTGCTGTATCCTCATGTCTTCGCCGCTGTCAAATCTATGGAGGGGCAAAATATGGAATTTTGGTCGGCCAAAAGGTCCCGGTAAAGGTAGAATCATGCAATATTTACGGCCATTGGATCGGAATATATGTCCTCAAAGGTAGCAACCCGCATTTGCTGCGCTGCCAAATTCACGACATGGCAGCAGATGGAATATTGGTAACCAATAAAGGTGAGGTAAGGGTAGAGGACTGCGATATCTTCGACAATGCTGGGGTGGGGATAAAGGTTAAAAAAGCTTGCAATCTCACTGTCCGAGGCTGCAATATCTATGGGAATAAACAGCAGGGCCTGCATGTGGAGTCGAACGGCGCTGGCCCGATCGACAACTGCGATTTGAGAGGTAATGATGGGGGTGCCTGGTATATTGCCCCCCGCTGTGCGGTGCGCCGCAGCTGCAATTTGGAATAGTCGCTAAATTCAAAATTCATGCAGAGGGAAACCCTTTGAGAATAAGGAGCTCGGGGGTGTGGTCTTGCACGAGTTGGTATTGATTCAGAACATCTCGTCAACGATCGCAATGTCTTTGATACCCTCGCACCCGGTAACCGTAAACCCGAATCAATGGTAGCAGGTTATAACATTATAACTGCCTTTATGTCTTGCTGTCCCACTGCATTTCGTGCATCGGACCCCCCCGATCTCCCGATCGCCTATATTTTTCCCACCTGGGTGCGATTCGCGCAGCGGAGGGGGCGTTACCCGGGGATCTGGCGCCCCAGCGTAGCGCTATCGGGTCACGATGCACCGGTCATAACATATTGGTGACCGACGGCAAACACCCGATCTGAGCTCCTGTTTGTCGGCGGTGGGACGGTGGGTTACTGCGCCTAACCCAGAGGCTATCTTTCTATTGGATTTGTAGTACAGCTTGTTCAGGAAACAAGTAGAACATTTTTGTGCTAAACTAGAGCTATACTCAATGCAGACCCAATTCAGC
>JACOMV010000101.1 GCA_014324065.1 Hormoscilla sp. SP12CHS1
AACTATCACATCCCCTGGATTCAGCTTCGGAACCAGCTCATGTTCAATAAAATCCTTAAACTCCTTACCTTTCATAGAGTCCCTTGCCCAGACATTCCAGATATAATGGTTGGGTAGCCTGCTCAATCAAATGCTTTGCTAGAATTGTCCCTAAACCCCGATCGCGCCATTTGGGTGCCACCACCAAACTCCCCAATTCTTGTGCGCCGGGGAAATTACGTAACTGTCCGCAAGCGATAATCTTACCATCACGGACGATCGCCCAGAATTGTTGCCAACGCAATTGAGTAGGATCGAGTTTAGCACTCAGTACCAATCTATCTACGACCAGATATCACTAGCAGTAGCGGGACGAATAAGGCACCCTGCTGGCAAAGACAAAGAACGATCGTTCATAGTATTTTATCGGAGATATAACCCAATAACGACAAAAGCCCCTGCGCAGCGGAGGGGGCGTTACCCGGGGAGCTGGGGCTTTGTATCTGTAGCCCCACCCTTGAGGGTGGGGGGGATGAGATTTGGGATATATTTAGACCCATTCCAGAACTGCTTCTTCCTTAGTGTTAGTATTGCGAGAAGGAGTTTCGCGGTTGAACTTCATGTGGATAGAGCGAGTTTGCTCGCCATCAGCAGCAACTGCCATAATTGGGTAGTCAATCAGACCATCCTGGAAGGACATCTGGAAGCGGAACGTGCCATCGGGATTGAGCTTGATGGGCTGTCCTCCGATCGTCACAGTAGCATCAGGCTCAGTAGCACCGTAAACAATCAGCTCAGCATCAGCAATTAACCAGAACTTGCGGGGGCGCATGGGGATAGCGGAAGCCGAGAAATCAGCGCCAGACATGCCCACACCGGACATATTCAAACCAGACGCGGTCGGAACTGCCCACATACCCACGCCCGATTTTTCGGGCCGTCCGCCCGTGGGGAAGACATAAGAACTGACAGCTTGAGAGGGAACCATCGAACCAGGAACATGCTGCATGGAACCGAACAGAGAACCAGCAACCCGCTGAGCT
This sequence comes from Hormoscilla sp. SP12CHS1, assembly GCA_014324065.1. Lineage (GTDB taxonomy): Bacteria > Cyanobacteriota > Cyanobacteriia > Cyanobacteriales > Desertifilaceae > Hormoscilla. Next base: position 1,023 of record JACOMV010000101.1, read on the forward strand.
TCTACCCCTTCTGCCATGCCGAAGATTTCATCATAGATCGGGTTGCTTTGGGCAGCGACTTTCTTGCTGGGAGGAACCAGTTCAAACAGGGTCTTGCCGCGCAGGTCTTCTTCCCAGTCCACAGTGATGAAATGGTCTTCAATCCAGTCAGAAGGATAGACTGGAGGAATCTGTACGGGTGCAGAACGAGCCAACACTAGCCAGCGACCATCAGCACACCGATAACCGATGTCTACCACATAGGCCCGATCGCTCACTGGAATGGGCAAATACCATTCCCGCGCCAACTCATCAGAAGGATATTCTTGAATGCTGTGGGGGCTTTCATAATCCAGGTTAACATCGGTGACATCGTACAGGCGCAGAGCCAGTTGTTGTCCCCCTTGACGCCGCAGTTCTTCCTTGTGCTCATTGGGCACATCCCAATATGTGTATGCCCATTGCGGGTCACGGGGCATCAGCACAATGCGGCTTTCACCATAGCCCGCAGGTAAATCCGTTAGTCCTTCATCTACAGCAGACAGAGGACCACCAACACGATCGTCTTGACCCAGTTCAAATTTTGCTGCTTCCACTTCTTCTTGTACCTCCAATGAACGAGATTGATTTGTCGAAAACTTACTACGCAGTTGTATTTCTTTAATCGCGGCTACTAGCTGTGCCTTTCGCATCCGGCTGTAGCGAGAGATGCCATATTGACTAGCAACTTTGCGCAGTTGCCGTAAGGTCATCTCTTTTAAAGGTGGGCGTTTGTTTACCATTGGTCTGATCTCCAGTATTTTGTGCTGCGTGTAACCCTCACAAATCCAACAAGTAGATCCGTGCAGGTATAACAGAGCGCATTTTGATAGTACGCTCAGTCCAAAGCAGCCCGCAAAGCTCAAGGCGTAATGCTGCGCATTCGCGTAGCGTGGCGCCAGCCATGTGCTTATAGTTAGCAGTCAGGGCTAGCCATCCACTGCTTTCGCAATCCTTATTGCCGATCGCTTTCACTTTTTGCTGTATCCCCCACCGAGCGCGGTTGAGCAATACCGACAGGCAAGATGTGTCCTACGCAAGGGATACGGCGCTTTGCTTCCCAAGCTATTTAACGGCTTGGGCTCGCCGGGATCGCTCTCTTTACATATTGCAACAATTTTTCTTAGAGATGAAGGGGGAGAGCAAATTTATTTTGACAAAGTTTAACTATTTTCCCGATTTTTGGGGCTTTTAGGATATTTACATCATGATATCATGACAATACTCCCCCAACTGAGAAGAGTAATGTTAAGAAGTGATGACAAATTTAGATCGTTTGACCGGAGAAAAAAGGTGCATGCGCGCCAAAGTCAGAAGCTGAAGAGAGTGCTATCGCCGGCAGTAAAGCTGTGGTTGCGTACTCAAGTAGAGTCAGTGGCACGGCTGCAAGTGAATATGGATGCGGGCGATCGCCTGCTGATTGCCGGTCTGATCCCCCGGATCTCCCTGTCGGCGGAGAAAGCGGTCTATCAAGGATTACATCTGAGTCATCTCCAGCTAGTAGCAGAAGGCATTAGCATCAACCTGCCTCAGATATTGCGGGGAAAACCCCTGCGCTTGCAAGCACCAGTGCCTGTAGTCGGTCAGATACAGCTAGAGTCCGCAGACCTGAATGCTGGGTTACAGTCCGAAGATAGTTTGCTTTCACGGGCCTTAACCGACTTACTCTGTCAGCTACTGACATCGGACAGCAAAATTCACCCCCAAATCATCGTCAACCGCACCCCGCACTGGCATAAGATTGCCCTAGAAGCTGGTGGCTTTACCGTCACCGGCAGCTTACTAGACGCCAATGGCAATGTCGCCCCAATGGTGATTCGCAGCGGAGTGCAACTGGCCAGCAATCATGAATTGCAGCTGTATCCCCTAGATCTCCAGATGCCACCAGACATAAGAGTCCCAAACCGAGAGAGTTTCCTTCTTGACTTAGGGAAAGAAGTAGAAATCCAAGAATTAACCCTCAGTCGGGACCTAGTAGTTTGTCACGCTAGAGTCAAAGTGATGCCTTGAAATGGGATATAATGGTACTCGCCTGTCCCGTCTCGCCTGTCCCGGTTACTGGTCAGAGTTAATCAACTGTCTTTTAGGAGACAAAACCCATGCGTTCTCCATTTCCTGGGATGAATCCCTATTTAGAAAATCCCCAAATTTGGCCTCAAATACATAAGCGGTTAATTGTGGCAATAGCTAATGCCATGAATCAGAAACTCCGCCCCAAATATCGGATGGAAATTGAAGAACGAGTTTATGCGGATGACACCAATAATGGCAATTCCCTGCTTGTGGGTATTCCCGATAATGTCTTGGTACAAACTTCTCCCACATCTAGTCACTCCCCGGAATCAAATGTAGTTGTTGCGGCACTGCCTTCCTTACCGGTCAAAGTTACCCTGCCTCTACCGAAAACATTTAAGGAATGGTATTTAGAAGTGCGAGATGTGGCCACTGGTGCAGTGATAACAGTGATTGAAATTATCAGTCCTAAGAACAAAAAAGCCGGACCAGGTCGTAGTAGCTACGAAACTAAGCGTCAGAAAATTTTGGACAGCTTAACCCATTTTATTGAGGTTGATTTACTGCGCAAAGGCAGAATAATGCCAATGGATAGTCAGGAAATTAAGACTCATTATCGGATTTTAGTTAGTCGCAGTAGCACTCGCCCAAAAGCGGATTTATATGCTTTTAATGTTCGAGAAGAAATTCCGGTCATTCCCTTACCTTTAAAAACTTCATCAGAGCCCGAACCAATGATTCCTTTCCAAGAATTGTTACATACTGTATATGAGCAAGGTAGTTACGATCTGGTAATAGATTACAGTTTTGAACCGGTCCCAAAATTATCAAAAGCTGATACTGTTTGGGCAGATGGCGTTTTAAGGGATCGAGGATTGAGAACTCGCTAAGCACTAAAGATACTACTATAAACTAGCGCTTTAGCGCTTACTATAAACTGGACATTAAGGGCAACAGCAGGGTCACGAAATAATACACTAGAGGGGCCGTGAAAACATAGCTATCCGCCCGATCGAGAATCCCGCCATGACCGGGAATTAGTTGCCCCGAATCCTTGACACCAGCATCTCGCTTCATCATTGACTCGGTTAAATCTCCCAGCAGGCTGGCAATACCAATCATCAGACCCAAGAGAGCCCCCGTCAATGTCCCTCTGGGCCAGTCCAGATACCAAGCACCCAAAATAGCTACCGCCACGCTACCCATCACCCCAAATACAGCCCCTTCTACGGTCTTTTTGGGGCTGATGTGGGACAGGCGGGTGCGACCGAAGACTCTGCCAAAGCTGTATGCACCGATATCTGCTGCCCAGATGCACAGAAAGGTCAGCAGGGTAATAGTCAGACCCTGGGGCAGTTCTTTCAAGTTACTCCAGTTTTCTGGCCAGAACCCTCCTAGGGGTAATTTACTGTGGCCTTCAGTACCCAGCGCCCGCAGTCTCACCCAGTAACTGGGCAAATAGCCGCAATAGAACAAGCCCAAAATGGAAGAGCCAATATCAGCGATCGTCGCCAGTTTGGGCTGAAACAGCAGATAAAAACAAATCAGCGTGCCAGCTACTGGCAATACCGCATCTGCTAAGGTGGAAGACAAGGTACAGAAGGCTAGCAAGATCAGGCTGACCACCAAAGTGGTTTTACCTGCTGGGGCTATTCCCGTCGCCCGCACTAGCTGGAAGTACTCCAGTTCACCCAGATAGATGATAATCCCGAAACCAATGGTAAAGTACCATCCCCCCAGCAATGTCATCGACAAAGCTAGGGCGATCGCCACTAGGCCACTGATGATACGAGACCAAGGCACTCTATTGGCAGTGGTTGTAGAAGAGAGAGATAAATTACCAGACATGAGAAGGTTAAGAAGATTAAGAAAGGCTTTTGCTTACTTTAACGAATTTTTCCCTTGCCCTTTATGATTTGTCATAAATCCTTACTTCTCGCTCCTACCGCTAGCCCTGTCTCCCACCGCTAGCCCTGTCTCCCAGGAGACACGGCCCGGTAATCTATCAACCACCGTACTGTACTGGTAACTCTGTACTGAAATGTTGCTGGACCAGGTATAACTGCCAGCAAAGAGAGTGGATACGAAGTGCGCGTAACCCTAGAGGCTTTCGGCCTAGTTCGAGAGCCCGAAAGCTTCAAAAAAGAGGTAAAATGCCTGGTTAGAGAGCCCGAAAGCCTCAAAAAAGAGGTAAAATGCCTAGTTAGAGAGCCCGAAAGCCTCAAAGAAGACAAAATATAGAGGATGGAAAGAGAAATTAATCGAGCTTGTCGCCACTGAGGATAAAAATCGGACTAACTGCGGCGAAGGTTTGATTTGTTCCCCGAGTCTCTAAGCGGTTAATAGCAGACTGGACTACCTCAATATTGCGGACTCGCAACTGGGAAAAACTCTCGGAAACTCCATAAAGGATCTCCAGATTTCTAGCAGTAGTGACTATTCGGCCCTGGGGCGGCAAGTATTGCCAGACTTCTTTCAGGATAGCTTTGATCTGGCGCCCGCCCTCAATGCAGACTCGCTGGGGAGTTTGGGCGATATCAGCGAAGCATTCTGGGGCGTTGCCTGCAATTACACCGACATTGCGGACACCGAAGCGAGCGCAGTTGCGGCGAATTAGGGCAGCAACTTCTTCATCGCGTTCTATGGCAATAATCTTACCTTTAGGACAAAGCAGACCAGTTTCTACAGAAATCGTGCCAGTGCCAGCGCCAATATCCCACAGTACCGAATCGGGTTTTAGTCGGAGGGCGGAAAGCAGCAGCAACCGCAATTCCCGCTTACTCAGGGGAATACCGGGCAATCTCTCGAACAGATTGTCAGGGATACCGGGAGTGATATAAGGCCAGAGAGACATAGGTTAGGAATGTCGTGGGTAGGGAATTGCTAATGGCAATGAACAATTAGCGGAAGAGCAATAATTAATGTCGCACAACCTTTAAGGTTTTGAGGGTAGGATCGCTACAACCCGTAATTTTGCCACCCAAAGCCAGGACTTGTTTCAGGTAGTCCAGGGTAGCGAGATTAATGACTTCACCAGGCATTAACGCTGGAATTCCCGGTGGGTAAGGACAGAGAATTTCGGCGCCAATGCGTGCGTCAGTCTGTTCGCACGGTAGGGTTTCCGTTGGGGCAAAGAATGCCTCCCGGGGAGAGAGTGCAGGATGAACTATGAAAGTTGAAGGATCAACATGCATTAACTCTTCCTTCCACCTGGTGGAGACATCTTGCCAACTTAGCTGCTGTATCCCCCACGTTCCCAGGCTTCGCCGTGGGAACGTGCGAGTAGCGCTCCCAGGAGACGCAGCACCGGGGGATACAGGCTGAACGGATGCATCCGGACTCTGGGGGAGTTTCTGCTGGCTGAGGCTGGTCAAAGCTTGCACCAGTTGCTCAATATCTGCCACTGTGTTCCCTAAACTGATGATAAAGGTCAGATGTTGGGTTGATGGTAACTCAGCCACTACCGCATACTCTCGATCGAGAATTTCATCAGCTTCATAGCCAGTCAGCCCCAACCCAGTCACATTAACTGTCAGCCGCGTGGGGTCTAGGGCCAGGAAGCCCTTGGTAAAAGCCAGTTCCAAGACGGACAATCCGGGAATCTGGCTGATGCGGTCTCTGGCCAAAGAGGCCAGTTGCAATGTGCGTGCCATCAGCTGTTCTCCGTGCAGTGCCATTTGTTGACGGGCTACATCCAGAGAAGCTAGGAGTAAATAACTGGGACTGGTAGATTGCACCAGTTGCAAGGCTTTACTCACCCGTTCTGGTGAGATGCGGTTACCTACTAGGTGCAGCATGGATGCCTGAGTCATGGCCCCCAGTACCTTGTGAGTGGATTGTACCGTTAAGTCGGCACTGGCGGACAGGGCTGATGGGGGCAAGTCCTGATGAAAGCCAAAGTGGGGACCGTGGGCTTCGTCTACCAGCAGGGGAATGTTAAGTTGGTGGGTGATAAGGGCTATCTCCTGCAGGTCGCCGCAGACGCCCTGGTAAGTCGGGTAAACCATCATCACCGCTTTGGCCTCCGGATGCTGCCTTAATGCTGTCGTCACAGCCCGTGGGGTGATACTGTAGACAAGGTCTGCATCGGCGTCGTATTCTGGGTTAATAAAGATGGGGACCGCACCCGAGAGGATCAGACCCGCGATCGCGCTTTGATGCACGTTCCGAGGCAAGATTATCTGGTCCCCGTCGGTACATGTGGCCAAAATTGCCGCAATAACCCCACTGGTGGAACCGTTCACCAGAAACCAAGTGCGATCGGCTCCAAAGGCCGCCGCTGCTAACTGCTGGGCCTGCTGAATTACCCCAGTCGGGGCGAACAGGTTATCCAAACTGGACAATTCGGGCAAATCAGCTCGAAAGACAGCTGTTCCCAGCAAAGAAGACAGATGTGGGTCAATTCCTACTCCCCGCTTGTGTCCGGGGGAGTAGAAAGCAGCATGAGACCTCATGGCACAGGCGGACAGAGCATCCAGTATGGGGGTTGTTGCTTGAGATTGAGTGTTAAATTCCATTTTGGTGCGGTAGATGAGTTATGTCACCCAGACTCTGGGCCAATTGCCAATTGAAAATGGCTAATGGCGAATTGAAAATGGAGCAATTCTCAATTTGCAATTTTCAATTGGCAATTTTCAATTCTAAATTTTTACTCTGATACTAAGATGCTAAGAGCTGGAATTGTCGGACTGCCCAATGTGGGCAAATCTACTTTGTTTAATGCCCTGGTTGCCAATGCTAAAGCAGAAGCGGCCAATTTCCCCTTCTGCACGATCGAACCCAATGTGGGGGTGGTGGCCGTGCCGGACGAGCGGTTGCAGGTGCTGGCGAAAATATCCCAGTCTGAGCAAATCGTACCAACTCGGGTGGAGTTTGTCGATATTGCTGGTTTGGTCAAAGGTGCCAGCAAGGGCGAAGGACTGGGAAATAAATTTTTAGCCAATATCCGGGAAGTAGATGCGATCGTCCATGTGGTGCGGTGTTTTTCCGATGATGACATTATCCATGTTTCGGGCTCGATCGATCCAGTCCGAGACATTGAAGTGATCGATTTGGAGTTAGCTTTATCGGATTTGGCCCAAGTCGAGCGCCGGATGGAACGCACCCGCAAGCAGGCCCGTACAAGTAAGGAGGCCCAACTGGAGTTGGCAGCCCTAGAAAAGCTAGTGGCGGTGTTAAATGAGGGTAAGGGGGCGCGACAGGCTGAGTTAACAGCAGAGGAAGCGGAGTCTGTCAAGCCTTTGGGGTTGCTGACGGCTAAACCTGTCATCTATGGGACGAATGTATCGGAAGATGACTTGGCTACGGGGAACAGTTGGGTGGAACAAGTGCGAGAAATTGCAGCAGCCGAAAATGCCCAAGTGGTAGGAATTTCGGCTCAGGTGGAATCAGAATTAATCGAGTTATCAGCAGAAGAAAAAGCAGATTTTATCGCTTCTTTGGGAGTTGCAGAGGGCGGGTTAAAATCCTTGATCCAGGCGACCTATGAAATTTTGGGTTTGCGGACTTACTTGACTACTGGTCCCAAGGAAACCCGGGCTTGGACGATTATAGCGGGGATGAAAGCACCCCAAGCTGCTGGGGTGATTCACTCGGATTTTGAGCGCGGTTTTATTCGGGCGGAGACAATATCTTATGAGAATTTGGTGGCCACGGGTTCGATGACTGCGGCGAAGACTCAGGGTTTAGTCCGCAGTGAAGGTAAGGATTATGTAGTGCAGGAGGGTGACGTAATGCTGTTCAGATTTAACGTGTAGATAAGGTTGTGCCGTGTTTAGTGAGGCTAATCTTAAAAAGCTGGATTTTATTTTTGGAAAAGCAAGTGGCAGGGAACATAATATCAAAAGGTCTAGAAGTCTGTTCGCAGAACTGGAAAATATTGGTATTATCAATACCCCTGAGAACCGGAGTTATGTGGCTAACCACATATATTCAGTATTTGGGGACTCGACAAATACTTCGCGAGTCCAGCCGGATGGGAGAGTTGTTAAAGAATCACTACTTATGGAACCTCTTGGTGGAATAAAAATGGAGACAGTCTGGGAAGGGGAGAAACTGATAACAGTTTTATTGAAGAGTGGAGAGAAGTAAAAATGCTAGTTACTTTTGGCAAAAATGTTGTAGAAATTCAGTATTGGGAAACTAAAAGCGAGTTGATGTGCTGCTTGTCACAATGCGATTTGGGCAGCATATTACTCGGTGAAGATGCTGATACGGTCCGCGGACGGCCCGAAAAATCGGAACAGAAGTTATATTCGGCGCTTGTTCATTTTCAATGGTTGGGAATACATTATTTTGGAGTTGGGATTTGTGCTGAAGATCATGGCTTATCACCCCATATGTTATTGCTGCCAGAGTCTGATATGCTATTATGATTCAATAGAGAAGTGTCTGGAGTTAGTGTTAAAAAGCGGAAAATTGACTTCAGAATAGAGTTAGATTACCTATTTTCTTGTTTTTTGCAGCTCAAAGATTGTGGATTGATTCTGTGCTTTCATGAAATCGGGGTAGTGGCGATCGGAGTCGATGGCAGGGAATGGTGGAGATATTCTCAAGACATTATTGAAGATGCAGTGGTTGCAGGAGATAAATTGCAGATCAAATTTATGGATAAAAGTTGGGTTTGTCTGGATATATTAAGTGGCGCTAAAGCTGAATTAGCCTATCAGAGGTGAGGGGTAAGTAGGGGGCGATGTCACGGGTGCCTCCCAGTTTTTTTATGAGTATTTTAACTTAGTTTATGAACTGACGAGATGGTGTTAGGCTGAGGGAGTAGGCAAACGTTCCCCCCGAAACTATGAATAGAGAGAACTTGGCTCAAATTAAAACCTATGCCTTGGGCATAGCCGCCTTGTTGTATTCCGATTTTTAGGGCCGTCCGCGGACCGTGGCCCAAGGGACGGTTCCAGAGCAATTGGAAACCATCGAAGGGCTCGAAGCCACTGTCCGCGGGCAGTTGCTCGAATACGTCGGCCCAGAGATTGCCCTTTTTTTATCCAAAACATCAGTGGTACCACAGCAGGGCGAGCCCGAACTTTAAACAGCATTCTCGGCAAGCTCTCAATTACCTCCAAGCAAGGGACTCCGGATTGATGTGAGGCCCTATAGCCAGTGGAGCCCCTATCTGGAGAAATGTTGCTTATTGCTGAGCGCGAACTCTTCGTATGAGCACGCATCGGAAGATATTGAGTTGCTCACACCGGATGAGCGTCTCCCGGGGAACCCAGCAACGACTGGTACAGCACCATGACGAGAGAGTTGCTGACGGTCTGCCAAGCCACCGAAGAAATGAGCCATCCAGAAGGGAAGGAGCCCTGCCATGACTTGGAGTTACCGGCATCAGCAGCAGGCAAAACTAACAAATGGTTAGCATCAGAGAAATGTTAGCAGTATGATCTGAGAGTAGTGAATCTAATTTACAATTAGCAATTTACAATTAGCAGGCATAGGAATCATGACTAGAACAAGTATGAATCGGAGATCCGGAAACACTACATCTTCTCCATTCAATTATACAAACCTGGCAATTATGGCAGGTATATTTATTTTGGGAATTGGAGTGGGCATTGCCGTTTCCTCTACGACTACCTTTACCCCAGAAAATGTGGCATCTCGTGACTTTATTGACCGCAGTGTGCCTAACCCGGAGCTTTGTGTTCAGTATGGAGCCAGTGCTATGGTAATGGATACTAGGCTCTATGTTACTCTCAATCCTTTCAGTGTCTATATTTCTCAGCCAATTATGCAGCCCGGATGTGTTTTGCGGCGCAACAACTGGGCAATTCTAGAGCAAAGAAAGCTAGTGACGCGAGATCAGGTCAGCGATTGTAAAAACCGGATGAACACCTTTGGCTTTACTGGTAATATTGAGGCTTCACCCAAAATTAGTTGCATTTACCAAAACGATAACGCCGAAAACTTCTTCCTCAATCAACCAGGCACAGGAATACCAGCATCGGAAACTCAAAACTTCTAGTGCATTGGTCAGTGGTCAGTGGTTAGTGGTCAGTTGTATTAGTTGTATTAGAGGTAGGTTGTATTAGAGGTAGGTTGGGGCCTCCTAGCTGCCGCGAGGGGATAAACCGGGCATCGATCGTCACCTTTCCCGTTAAGGGAGAGGGCAGGAGACTGCGGACATAATCAGCAGCCTCGGCCAATTCTGCCTCCATAATTTTCTTGGCGGTTTGCAAATCTTGGTTCAGCTGGTGCAACCGGAGTCCAGCTCTCACCTTGGCCCTTAACTCATTCATCTCCACAGGCTTAGAGAGAAAATCATCCGCCCCCGTATCCAGTCCTTCAACCCGGTCCTCTACCCTTCCCGGGCTGTCAACAGTACAAAAAATGTTGTCGCCAATTCCGGATCCGCTTTAATGTGACGACAGACTTCCAGTCCATCCATGCGAGGCATCATCCAGTCACACAGGATCAGCGCCGGTCTAATTTCTCGGGCTTGTTGCAGTCCCTCTTCGCCGTTGGCTGCCACCATGACATCGTATCCTTGATTTTTCAGTGATTTGGTCAGCACCAACCTAAACAGCGGATCATCTTCTATAATCAAAATTTGATACATGTTACCTGGCGTATAAATAAATTAATTGCTTGACTTGCAAGACCTGACTCGGTATAATATAATAGACTGGGGGTTCGCTTCGGTCCGATACGCAGTGCGCTCCCTGTAGCGACGTTGGACGTATATTGTGTAGCCATAGCCATCAGGATAAAAGATCAACTCACTTGGTTACTCTTCTACAATCTATGTGACCATCGATTTTATCAATTAAGTCAAATATACAGATTGTTCAGGAAACAAGTAGAACATTTTTGTGCTAAACTAGAGCTATACTCAATGCAGACCCAATTCAGCTAT
>JACOMV010000102.1 GCA_014324065.1 Hormoscilla sp. SP12CHS1
TGGAGGCGCTAGAACAGTTAATTGAACTTGCTCTGATGCTGATGGGAACAAATACGTTTAAGAACTGGTTTACTAAATGATGTTATTGTACTAATTAAATAGCGAACAAGCTGTACCAATGGACAGCCGAATACTGTGGAAGCCCGAGGTACGATTATCAATGATGACGACTCTCAGGCGATCTACCTCCCAGATGTGCCAAGGCCTACGCCAGCGCCAGCGCCACCCTCTCTACCTGCTTTTGACGAGAGTTTCTATCTGGCCCAAAACCCTGATGTCGCGGCGGCAGTGGCTACCGGTGCTTTTGCCAGTGGACTGGAACATTTTCTTCAGTTTGGACAATTTGAAGGTCGCAGTCCTAGCCAGAACTTCAATTTTGACGAAGCCTTTTATCTCGCCCAGTATCCCGATGTTGCCACTGCCGTACTTGGTGGTATATTTTCTACTGGACTGGAACATTATCTTCAGTTTGGACAATTTGAAGGTCGTCTGCCTAGCCCTAATTCATCTCGTTACTTCGATGAAGCCTTCTATCTCGCCCAAAACCCCGATGTTGCAATTTTTCGGGCCGTCCGCGGACCGATCGCCGTAGAGGCTGGCGCTTTCGCCAGCGGGCGAGAACATTATCTTCTATTTGGCTTTTTGGAAGGGCGATCGAGCACTCAGTAATGGTTGATGGTTAACATTCTTCATTAACCATCAACCTCGTTCCCTGGGGACCGCCTGGGAACGGCGCGAGTCTTTTTTTAAGATCCTCTATCTCTTCGCGTAGCGATCGGCCCCTTGCTTGACAAACAAAGATTTATCATCTATGATAGATAAAGCGAACAGATACCATGATATCGATCTCATAAAACATGACATAAATGTACAAAAAAGTCAAGGTAAAACCCAACTCCAAAAAGCAGGAGATCGCAGAAGAGTCAGATAGCGTAGCATCCAGCTGAAGTCACCGCCAGTCCATGCCTGCCCAAGGCGAATAAAGAGTTAATTCCCCTCGCGGGCTATGAATTTGATGTTCCCAAGTCCAGCATCTTAATTAAATCAGGTCTGTCATCCAGAAATAAGCTAGTGGAAATTGATATTGATTCGTAAAATGCTACCTCAATGTCTCCGGAGACATCGAAAATCCTCCGCAATCAAACTGACAGCGATCGTCCTCGCCGGAGGTAAAAGTGGGCGCATGGGTAAAGATAAAGCCCTAATTCCTATTGAAGGAATGCCGCTAATTGGTAGGATTTGTAACATTGCCAAATCCTGTAGCGATCTGGTTTATGTAGTCACCTCCTGGCCAGAAAGATATCGAGAAATTATACCTAATGACTGTCATTTAATCCCGGAAGTCCCAATAGCAGGAGAAAGCCAACCAAGTGGACCGCTAGTGGGGTTTGTTCAAGGGTTAGTTCATGTAGAATCAGATTGGGTATTATTACTTGCCTGTGACTTGCCTCAGTTGCGTGCTGATGTCTTGCAAGACTGGGTGGTAAAATTAACAGCGGTACAAAGAGAGGCGATCGCCCTCTTGGTGCAACAGGAATGGGGATGGGAACCCCTGTGCGGCTTTTACAGGCGATCGTGCCTGCCAGAGTTAACCCAATTTATCCAACAAGGGGGGCGATCGTTCCAGCAGTTCCTCGCCTCCCAGACAGTAGCAGAACTCCCCCTAGGGAACCCCGAAATGCTATTTAATTGTAACACGCCAGCCGACTTGGAAGAATTGAAAATAGAAAATTGAGAATAGAACATTGATCCTTTTCGATTCTCAATTTTCTATTAACAATTCACTATTCTCAATTTCCAGTATATTGAACGCGGTAAATGCGGTTATTAGCCTCCTCAGTCAACAGCAGACTGCCATCTGGGAGAAATAGCAAACCTACCGGGCGTCCCCAAGTAGTTGGTCCCGATGGATCGATCAGGAAACCAGTCAGGAAATCTTCATAATAGCCTTGGGGACGCCCATTTTCAAAGGGGACAAAGACAATTTTGTAGCCAGTGCCAGCATTGCGGTTCCAGGAACCGCGAAAGGCGACAAAGGCCCCATTGCGGTATTTTCGGGGAAAAGTATTGCCATCATAAAACCGCAACCCCAAAGCAGCAGAGTGAGACTGAAACAGCACATCAGGTGTTTTAGTGCGGGCCGCCAAACGCGGTCTGTTACTGCGTCCATTGCTGCGGGTCTGGCGCGGATCGAGTAAGTCAGGGGTAGGCATAAGGCCAACCATAAAATTCACCTAGACGAATGCGAGTCAAATAATCTGGCACCAAGTCATCACCCAAACCATCTCGTTCATTCACAGTAGTGTAAAGTACTTTTGTCTGGGGATGAAAATCGAGACCAACGGGATTGCGCAATCCATAGGCAAAAGTCCGTTGGTTAGAACCATCCAGATTCATTATCTGTACCGACGCCCTGGGTAGGGGTTCCGCGTCTGCATTGGAACGGGAACCAATAGATACCAAGAGTTTATTTCCTCCAGGGGAGACAACAACATTGCGGGTCCAATGTTGGTTATAGCCGCCACCAGGAAGATCGACAATCTTTTCTCCTACCCCAGTCAGGCGCGAGTTTCCCCGAGAATAAGGAAACCGACGCACTTCATCATGATTACCTAGGAAGAAGCTATCCACCGTTCCGGAAAAATCGGTGAAGGCCATGCCAAAGGGGATATCCAGTCCATTTTCCGGTCCTGCAAAGGTTTGATATCGATCAGCGACGCCATCATCATTAGTATCGCGCAGCAGGCGAATGCGGTTTTGCCTGGTTTCAGTTACTAATACATAGGCTCGTGTCCAGAGACGCCCACCCTAGGGGTGGGCGCTCTCGGACACGAGCACCACATTTGGAGGTTTAACAGCACTATTACTATCGAAAGGTTGCGGTAAATCATCTATGCCGATTCTAATTGGTGTGGGCGAGAATGTTTGAGTGCGGACAAGCTTTTCCGCAGGCACAGAAGAAACTCCGTTCGTAGTAAACACTTTAGTGTTTCTCCCGTTCGTAGTAAACACTAAAGTGTTTCCCCTAGTGTAGTGCGATGCAGCTGTCAGAGGGAACAGCAGTAGCAGTAACATCAAGAAACGAGACATATTAGTTGTTATCGTTAGGAACTCCGATTAAACAAGATGCTCATCCGAGAAGCCATAAAGTCTTGTCACAGGATCATTTTAGAGGAATTTGACAGGTTATTAAATCCTCATTCCTTAGGGCAATACTCCGGACAGTTTTTAGACCCCAGAACGACCAGAGGGCAATGGTTGCGGCCTACTGCCATCATTTTTTCAATGTCACCCCTAGGGCTAACTTGCAACAAATGACTCTGTCTGGCAAAGGCTTACGCTGCAAGCCTTCCTTCTCGTTCCTCGTTCCTAAGAGCGTCCGGAGTATTGTTAGGGGTATTCGCGCAGCGGTGGGGGCCCCCATAAAGCTTCTACTGAGAACCTTCTCGCCAAGTAAAAATTATTTCCTCCTCTGCTTGCCTAAACTCAATATTAAACTTATCAAAGACAACCTCTCTTCCCAAAAGCATCACATCAGTTTTATTATTTTGTAACCAGGCGAAAGGCGCTGTAAAACTATATCCATCGATCGCCATTTCAACTCTTCGTAAAACATATTCCACACTCCCTAATGTCTGTGCCACTAATAGTTCCTCTCCATCCGCTAACCTATATCCCAAATCTAGACCATTTTTCAGGGATATCACGCTAAAGTCTGCCCCTGAATCAACTATCATTGTACCCGGTATTACCACCTCTTTGTGTTTGAGAGTCACTTGATATTTTGGCAACCACTCGTGACGACTAACTGTCCGAAAGCTAATGGGTAAAATTACAATATATCCAGTGAAACCAGGAACTAAGTAAATAGAAAAAATATCCGCTTCTTCTGCTGCTAACTGCAATACTTGACTCATGTTTTCACCATGAACAATAATGCCATTAGCATTGTAGGCAACATATTCATGGGCATACTGCTGTATCTGCTGCTCGTTGCGGTTCAACCATTTGAGCATTTCCTTGATTTCCTGTTTAGTTGCATTCATATCATTAACATTAAATTTACCATAGTACCCCGGCTGCGCCCGACCCAGAAACCCGGTATGAGCAAAAAAACCGGGTTTCTTTATACGCAGTGCTGCACGTTGCGCGTAAGGCCACGTCGATGCCTGAGGGGTTGCCTGCGTTGCATCCCTCAGGCATTGAAGGAGCGCCTCGTTCCCACGGCTCTGCCTGGGAACGCGCTTGAGATGGGATCGTCAGACGGATCACAGAGAGAGGAAATTTCCCTCTATATCTGCGACTGACGTGCGGTTAACGAGACCTAAGTATTGCCCGTTCGATGCGAGCCGGATGAGAGTATTAGTGCCCAGCTGCTGCAGATCCAGATCTGCTTCTGTCAACCCGTCCGTGAGGCCGATCGAGTCAGTACCAGACTCGAAAATCAGGATCACATCGGCACCCGATAGGTTATCAACTGCGTCACCAATTGAGAAGATAAATATATCTGCGCCATTGCCGCCGTTCATCAGATCTCGACCTGAGCCACCCTTGATCATATCATCTCCGCCACCACCATCAAAAAAGTCATTTCCTGGACCTCCGAAGAAATTATCGTTGCCTGAACTACCAGTCATAGTGTCATCACCCTGACCGCCTACGAGCAAGTCATTGCCCTGTTCTCCACGGAGTTCATCATTGCCAGCGCCGCCACGGATGTCATTGTCATTCGGAGTGCCGAACAGGACATCGTCTTGCCCGGTGCCATTAATCCGATCCCGAGTTCCTGCTGTCCCCACCCTGACAGTTACAGTGGCAGTGTCAGTGCCGCCATTCCCATCATCCACCTGATATGCGAACTGGTCTGTGCCCTGGAAGCCCGAATTTGGGGTGTAGTTGATGTCATCATCACTTGGATCTGGAGTGCCCTGGTCATTCACCAAGGCCGTACCGTTGCTCGGAGCTGTGACAATGCTGAGGGTCAGAGGGTTTCCATCCGCATCCATGTCATTGGCCAGTACGTCGATTTCCACCGGTGTGTCAATATTGGTGCGAGCGCGATCGTTAGACGCGACGGGAGGAGTGTTTGGGAGGATATCGGAGGAGATCTGAAACTGGCCCCGGATCTCACCAGATGGGAACTCATTAGTGTGGATATTCCAGTAAAGGTCAACCTCGTCTCCTGGTTGGTTCCCCCGCAGCACATCGACGAAATCGCTAAATGGTACCCCTTCTGGATCTGCTTCTTCCCCCGGTTCCCCAATGCCCGATATAGTAGTTGAACCATCCTGGTTGAGCACAAAGCTGATGTCATCATCATCCTGGTTGGGGTTAATTTGCCCAAAGACAACTGGACCATTTTCACCCCGAGGAGCATTGTGGATATGCAGTCCAGTGACATCATCATCTGTCGAAGGTGTTTGGGGCGTGCCGTCGATCAACTCGCCAAAGTCCAAACCTGAAACAGTGATGCTGTAGCTGAAGGCATCCCCCGCTTCATTCAGGGTCATTTCGGCAGTCCCCCTTGCCTCGGTCTCTACAGGGTGAACCTCTTGGTCCCCTGTCAATACAGATGTCAGGTTTACAGGATCGTCAATTGGAGGAATAACCCGTTCGATCGTGATGCGTGCTACCTGGTAACCTGGCGCTGTGAAATCTGCATTGGCGAACATCGGAGCGGACAATATGTTTCCTCCGGGATTAAAACCGGGGTGGGGTGTCACTACTCCACCTTCTGTTACCCCCGTGTTCTCCATCATCTGACCGAAGAATGCCGTATTCTCAGGCAGTTCGTTATTTACTTCCGTGCCCCCGTCATTCACCTCATTGCCCAACACCAGGAAGTCCGCACCGATGAAATTGCCATCTTCATCGAAGATCTCGTGGGCCTCGGGATTTCCGTTAGCGATGAAGGCATCATTGGAAGGGATCACCATGGCGAAGTAGTCTAGGAACCGGGAACGCTCGTCATTGCTATCCAGGATGAAGGTTTCCATCACCGTTTGTCCTGGGGCGATCGGGCCGTCCCCGACTGCACCACCTACCACACCCGCACCACTATCAAGGAATTCCTCAGACAGCACCATGACATTGCCATCTTCTGCCAAGCGTTCTCCACCCAGTGTCAGGGGCGCACCCGAGTCGTAAGTATCGAACCCGCCATCCTGAAATCCTACCCATACCGGAGTCAGAAAAGTCCCGTCTTCTGGCGCTAGGTTTTCAATCGTCACCCTTACTTCCACTGGTTCCGGTTCTGGTGGTTCGTCATCCTCTGTCTCTACCTCCACAGAACCCAGAGTGAAAGTTGCACTTGACTGGTCTGTGTTATCTCCCAAAAAGACGAAGTTTGGCAAATCATAGGGATTGAAGGGTAAAGGAGGCTGACTGGTTGCTGGGTTAAAGTCGTAGTTTTCTAGCGGACCACTCAAGATTTCTTCACCGTCAGCCGACAGGGTGTAATCGCTGCCTTCTATCTTCAATTCATAGTCCGTCGGACTCGTCGTGTCGAACTCCACCTCCTCCCCAGAGACGAATCCCTGGGCCTGAGCGAATATCCGGTCTGCGTCAAAACCCAGTTCTATTTCATTCTGGCCGTCGCTGCTGACTGCAATGACACTGAAACCCGCCCGATTGTTAGAAAGACTGGCCTCTGAGTCGATCTCCAGATTAAAAGATACGGTAAAGCCCGCTTCCGCGTCCAGGGGAGGGAATGCTGAATTTATTGGTTCTGTCTGCCCCGTCGCCAAATCAAATGTGTAATTCGTGTAGCCTGCGTATCCCGTATAGCGATCGCCAATCAAATCGCTATCTAGGGTAACTGCGTTATCAATTAATGTTTCGCTAGCAGTAGGGGCCAAAGGAATTTGTACTAAAATCAGCTCTCCTTGGTCTGCTGGCCGCGTTCCTAGGGTTCCGTCGAAAAGGGTAGTAGTTGCCACAATTTCTTCTCCTTATTTTTAGTTTTTGGTGCGATCTTTAATTTTTTTGGGGGGTTAGTGTTAGTGCTGTGTCTCCTGGGAGACACGGCGAGCAGCAATCGGTCTGTGACACCGGCTGCCCGCGGGATACACCAACTGGTCATTAGTTAACCCCATGAGAGATGCGATCGCCTGAGAGTACCAACTTTCCACTTATGTCAGCTTAACATTCTTCTATCATGTTTTCTTACCCCTGTCAAGCTTACACTTCCAGTTAAGCTGCTCTCCTACCCTACAGTTACTAGTCTGGGCTTTCCGAATACGCCATGAACGCATTTTCTCTTCTTTGCTTTTGCCTGCCATCTAGTTGACGTCTGGTTTTCCACTGGCTGCAAATTCGATCTTCACTATACTATTTGATAATATGGTACTGATTTAATCTCGATCGCAAAATTAGTATAAATACGGATAAAATTGCTGTCTCTTCGCTGTCTTTTTGTTATGGTCTAGTCGCTTTACGAACTTCCGGAATTAGTCAAGTATTAGTAGTTGAGTTAGTGCATTAAGCAATTATGACAGGTAAATTTAGCTATGAAAGCGACGCAAGCAAATCAAGTCCCAACATACCAAAATGTCATGGAGGTGCTGGTGAACGAGGAAGTGAGCTAGCAAATGAAGCAGTTGCCGCCAGAATTAGCAGATTATATCAATCGGGTAGAAGTGGCAACCTATGCCCTCGATCGTCTGCCACCGCTTTACGCTTCTTCCCAAGAAGGTCGTGTCATCAACGAGTGCGGGGCAAGCAAGAGTATAATAATCAGATTGCGACAGCAGCGGAGGGGGCGTTACCCGGGGAGCTGGCGCCATTTGCCGCCGTACAACGAGACCCTCTCAGACGAGCGACCCCTCTGACACGAGAAGAAGATGCGGAATATCAGGTGGCCCTTGCGGCTCTGGAACAGATCCAACAATTGCTGCCCCACAAACAACTTTCATGGCATAATCTGGTTAATGTCCTACAGGAATCCTTGACTAAAACAGCTCCAAGAAGAGTCCATCGGCGATGTCTCCTGTGTGCCAAGTCCCCTGGGACAAGAGTTCTGGCAGAGATATCGAAGGGCCTTTGGGGTTGGAGATCCATTCCATGCATCTCCTGGGTCTGGCGCAGCCAGGGCCGCTAGTGGCGCTACCCAGGAGACACTGGATGATGTTTGGGGTGACACTCGTTATCACTGGTAAGATAATGACGGCAGGAGTGACAAGAAAATTAACTGGGTGCATCTCACTTTTGCTTAAATGAGGTAGATCGGAAATATTTTTGAGCGGCGATGGCCGATTTTTCGGGCCGTCCGCGGACCGTGCAATGTTGATGTGGGAAATTTTTCGGTGAGATAAAGCATGATTAAGAAAATCAAAAAAACCGAAGCCGAGTGGAAGCAGCAGTTGACACAAGAACAGTTTTATGTTACCAGAAAGAAGGGAACAGAAAGAGCTTTCACGGGAGAATACCACGACAACAAGGAGAAGGGAATATATAAATGTGTCTGTTGTGGGAACGACCTGTTTAGTTCAGAGACGAAGTACGACTCGGGCACGGGTTGGCCGAGTTTCTGGGCAGCGTTAAATGGCGATCCTGTAGCCTATGAAGAGGACCGCAGTCTGTTCATGAGTCGAGTAGAGGTGCTGTGTGCAGCCTGTGATGCTCACCTGGGTCACGTGTTCGAGGATGGTCCTCGACCAACGGGAAAACGCTACTGCATGAACTCGGCGGCCCTAAAGTTTTTTAAGGCTGACGAATGACTTTGTCGTGTCTGGAGCGTACCGATCGCGGCAGCGCGGCGCCAGCCGTGTCCTTCAGGACAAGAGTACGCTCCAGACACGAGAGCTATTAAAAGTCTACGCCGCGCTTCAAATCAACGCCTTTTTCGGCATAATGTTTATGGCAAACCATTTCTGAGTGAACGTCGGCCAGATTGAAATAAGCAGGTGGATTGAGACAGCGACCTGTAATAATAATTTCAGTGTCCTTAGGTTTGCGCAAGAGGGCCTCGACAATGGGTTCTTGGGGCAGTAGTTCTAAATCTACGGTAGGGTTGAGTTCGTCCAGGATAATGGTTTTGTAAAGTCCCGAGGCGATCGCGGCCCGAGCAATTTCCCAACCCCGTTCGGCTTCGACATAGTCAATTTCCTGTTGCTTGCCCCGCCAGACAATGGCATCGCTACCGCACCGCTGATGATCGACCAGGTTAGGGTAGGACTGGCGCAAAGCGGAGATCGCCTCATCTTCGGTATAGCCGGTCCCTCCCTTAAGCCATTGTAAGATCAGCACGCGGTGAGACTTATCCTGACCAATACCTTTGCCAATGGCTTGCAGGGCCTTACCCAAAGCACTGGTAGATTTACCTTTACCGCTGCCAGTGTAGATTTCAATGCCCTGAATGCCCCATTCTTGGGCTGTGTGATGGACGTGAGGTTTCATTTCTGAGTGCAGATCGGCAATATCTAAGAGAGGTTGGGGTGCAGCTCTGCCGGTGGCAATAATTTCGGTATGTTCTGGTTTATGCTTGAGAGTCTGAAGTACGGCATCTACCGGTAGTAACCCGAGGTCCAGCACGGGATTGATTTCATCAAGGACAATCACCGAGTACAGACCAGAGGCGATCGCCCCTTTGGCCACATCCCAGCCCCGCAATGCCTCGGATCGATCGAAGCGAGTAATTTCCTCTGGACCAAAATACTCATATCTGCCGGTGCGAACCTGGTCGATCAGATGGGGGAACCCCTGTTGCAGGGCGGCGATCGCCGCATCTTCGTCATAGGTGCGTCCCGGTCCTTTCAGGAACCGCAACAATAAAACACGGGTTTCGACATCGGAGTTTATTCCTAGACCGATCGATCGCAATACCACACCTAGGGCGGCCTGGGACTTGCCCTTGCCTGCGCCATCATAAACGTGAATCTGACCTGCAAACCTGTCCGTTCTCACCACAGCCGTGCGAATGCCAATTCCGTTTCTGGTCATAACCACCTGGCCTTTCCAGTTTTTACCTGCATAGTCTATAATAATATATCGTTACCACATCTGGGAGCCTAGCTATGATCTTGCCTTTGCGGGCGATCGTCTTTCAACTCTTGTTAACCTTGGTGGCGATCGCCATTGAATCCTTTATCCTGAACAGACGGCTAAAATTGAGCCGTAAAACCAGTCTAGAATATGCTGTCTCTCTCAATCTACTCACCCTGTTTGCCGGTTGGTATCTGTTCTTTGTGTTTTTCAGCACATTTCCCTCGGAGATGAAATCAAGTCTGATGCAGTTTATTCTGTTCAATCAATACTATAACGATATTTTGCTCTTACTGTTTGTGTTTGTGGCGGTATTTTTAACATTTTTAATCACCTTGGCTATTAAAATAAAAGGCTGGGAAATATTAGAGTATTTGCATAATGAAGTATTATTTGAATATGCGTCGGAATCAAAGGAGAACTTCATCAAAAATTCCAATTTGTTCAATCGGGCGAGCGTGAGAGGGATGACAATTATGCAAGCACATTCTTTTAGTTATAGTGCAATTTCACTGCTGCTAGTTCTTAAGTTATTGTTAACACAGAGCAATGGATAAATTCTTGGAATATATATTAGGACTGCAAAAAAAAATAATGCCAGAAAGATTGGCATCATGGAAAAAATTAAGTGTTTTAACGCTGTTTGCCATGGTGTTAATATTAGTGAGTGAGGGCATAAATAAAGAAATATTAGCAGTATGGTCTGTGATATTTATAGCGATTGTGATATGGTTTTTCCTTTGTGAAAAACCGTTGAAAATATTGGGAATTTCTGTAAATAGCTGGGCGATGAGTATCTTAATCTGCCTATGGCTATTGAAGCTGTTCCCAGGAGAAGTGACAAGCAGGGTGTGGATAAGCTGTCCCCCTCTGGCAGCAACGATCGCAGCTATACCGGAGTTTATGGAGTCAAAAAACAAGTTTAAGATTCCGGCACCAGAGGTGCGCCAAAAGCTAGTGATTCTATTTCTCAGCTATTTGGTGCTCGGCTGTTGGCTAAATTTCACCTTTACGATCCAGGAATGGTTAGAAAACGACCCCAGTCTGATGCAGCAGGACTTCAGTAAAAGTTCATTTGTGGTGAAAGTTGAATGGCAAAAATGGTGGATGGAGATTTCCGAATGGATAAGGCACTGGTTCAGTATAATTAAAAGGATGGCCTGAAACACTCACCCAGTAAGGAATATAGCCCTTCGATCGCGTAGCGTGCGCGCAGCGCAATCCTCAAGTACCGAAACGTGACGGTTTCTGTGAGGGTTTCAGCAGTTTGATTAATAAAACTGAACCAGTGCCATGGAGAATGGTGAATTAAAATTGACAATTGATAATTCACCATTGACAATTGAAAATGGATAAAAGGAGAAGGTAGGGTGAATCCAAGGAGAATGTTGGTAATAGCGAAGAATGTGTTTGCCGAAGCGCTCCGCGATCGGGTGCTATACTTGATAGGTTTGTTCGGGTTGTTGCTAGTGGGGTCGAAGCAAATATTGCCAGAGGTGGCGGCGGCAACAGAGGATAAAATGTTCTTAGATGTCGGACTAGTGGCAATGACGGTCTTGAGTTTGATCGTGGCAGTGTTTGTGGGAACGGGACTGATAAGTAAAGAAATAGAAAAACGCACGGTTTATATTTTAGTTGCTAAACCAATAAGCTATTCAGAGTTGATCCTGGGCAAGCACTTAGGTTTATCTGCTGTGCTAGCAGTCTTGGTGGCGGCGATGATGGTGCTTTATCTGGGGATATGTGCCCTAAGTCAAACGGCTTACCCATCATTGGCGGCATTGGCGATCGCAGCGGTGTTTCTGGTATTAAACTAAGCCAGTCCGTCACCGGACCGACTCGTCTTCAAAACCGGACGTGAGACTTTCACCTCATCCGGCTCC
>JACOMV010000103.1 GCA_014324065.1 Hormoscilla sp. SP12CHS1
TTCAATTAGACTACATAAGTAGTAATAATTGAACTTGTAATCATTGTATAATACATTTTGTCGTGCGGAATGTAGGTTAAAATATAATACAGATCGGGTTACAAAAGCGTAACCCGCGATCGGCTATTTCATCAACTGTTGACGGAGTTCGTGCAAGGCAGGTAGTGATAAACATGTAGTGATTTGATGATGGTCTGTCCCCATGCCTCACCGAATCGCCAGTTTTCTGCCGCATGTCTAGAGCACAAAAGCTTTCTAGTCGGGGTCGAGCTGGAGATCGCTCTCCAACCCTCCCATTCGGAACCGGACTCTCTTTACCGCATCCGGCTACTGGGTAGTAGGCTGTTGTCATCAATAGAATTACTAGGGATTACTCCCGTTGTTCCTCATCTTACACAATTTCGCCCCTTTATCTTTCGATTCAGCCGACCTCTGACAGTTTTTGGCCTCTTTCAAAGCGTTCACCCGGGATTGCGGCATTTTTGGGGCTACTTTCAATCTAAGACTTCCTACTATCACCCACCTTCGCCGTACGTCAGCATATCCGTGAGAGTTACCCCAGGCATTAGCTTCTTGGGCCATCTTTCCCCTCGTGGCTTGCGCTTTACATCTAACTTGTCCAAATGTGGACAGCTCACGGGAGGTTACTTCGTTCCCTGATATCATTTCACGATACCTTTAGGCTCCTACTATATCCCGGTAGCTTTCCGAGTACGATGTTAGTCACAGATGAACACTAACACTAGCTACATTCCCTTTTGGGCCAGCGTAATCGCCTTATTCCGCTGGTTTACGGTCACGAGGCTTACATAGATTTGCTTGCTCTAGCCTTGGGTATCTAACAAGCGCGGCGTCACCGGCTTAGGCTGCCAGTTATCCGACATTTAAGTCCTCGATCAGCACCGTGGTGATGTTACTCCACAGCACCTAGGACCGGTGTTACCCCCGTACCTGAGGAGAGGGAATTTAACCCTCATGATTATCAGAGTTATCTGGCTAATGGAGCCAGACCCGACTTTCACCATTACTGGTTTACGCCGGAACGAATCGCACCATCCCGTCCGTAGTGCTTGTCGGACGGTGCTTTACCTACAAGCATTGTGGTCCACCCACCGGTAGAGAGCGCTCTCCAAACTGGTATCACCAACCAGGTCATCGGCGTTGAACTGGCATCACCAAACAGGTCATCTGCATCCCCCCTAAGGGGGTGAGGATTACGGGTTCAGCCTCGGCATTCAGCTGCATTTGCAGTTCCTGGGAAGGAATAGCCTTGATAGCCTCCAACAAATACTTGACATTAAACTCCATCTCTAAACTCTCTCCAGATATCTGTGCTGCCATCGACTCCTGTCCGCTGCCCACCTCAGATTCGTCCACCGATACAGTCAGCTGCTGGCTTTCCCTGTCCAGGCTGAACTTGACCAGATGATTCTTCTGGTCGGCGATAATGTTAATGC
Organism: Hormoscilla sp. SP12CHS1; assembly: GCA_014324065.1. GTDB lineage: Bacteria > Cyanobacteriota > Cyanobacteriia > Cyanobacteriales > Desertifilaceae > Hormoscilla. Next base: position 1,458 of record JACOMV010000103.1, read on the forward strand.
GCTCTAAGACCTGTACCATCTGCCGTTGCTCCACCGTCACCAGTCGCTGGAATTCCTTGGGGATCAACTGGTGATAGGGAGGATATTGCCCCTCCAGAGTGCGCGTGGTCAGTTTTTGGCTTTTTAACTCAAACACAACTTGCGTCTGGTCAAAATGCAGGGCAACTGTCTTATCCTGCTTTTGTTGGTTCGCGATCCGGTCTAGTTCCCGTAGGGCTCTCGCGGGTACTGTCACCTCAAAAGACGCTTCATCGGCTATCGGATGCTGGTCCTCTTCCGGCTTCGACTCCTCTTGCAACTCCTCTTGCGACTCCTCTTGCGACTCCGACTCCGGCTGATTGGTAGTTTTGACCACAGCTAAACGATGTCCGTCAGTGGCCGCAAATTCCAGGCTATCACTATAGACCTTCAAATGTACTCCCGTGAGAATTTGCTTGGTATCATCTGTACTCGCAGCGAACAAACAGCCGTTCAACCCGGATCTCAGTGCTTCTGTGGGCAGAGTCAAAACTTCCCCATCCTCTACTACTGGCAATTCCGGAAATTCTTCCGACTCCTGTCCGGTGACTTGATAGCGTCCGGAAGCTTGGGTTAAGGAGACTATTGCTTTTTCTGTCTCCAGATCCAGGGATATATCTCCTGCTGGCAGACGGGAAACGATGTCCGAAAGCAATTTTGCTGGCAGGGCGATGTCCCCGGACTCTGTTACCTGGGCTTTAAAGCTAGTCGAGATTCCTAGACTTCCGTCGAAGGCTGTTAAACTAATTTGTTGACTCTCTACATCTGCTTGCAGTCTCACTTTCCCAAGTATTGGTTGTGTGGGGCGAGAGGGCACCGCGCGGGAGACGATCGATAGATTTGTATTGAGGTTACTTTGGCTACATACCAGTTTCATGGGCGTTCGCGCTTAGCTAGGCTCATCTATTTTAAGCCCAATAGCACTCAGGAAACTAAAAATTCGATAATCTGCAAATTGTGGAAAAATTTCTGGTAAATTATATGAAATTATCTAAATTAATGCTACATATATAGATGATGCATTGTGACCCGTAAGCACTAAGCGTGCTTACTACGAACCCCGAAGCACGAAGCGTGCTTCCTACGAACGGCTCTTTTGTAGCTTTTATAAATGATCTGATAGTTTTTCACAAGTTTTCCACAGTTACCATAATTTTTCCACAGGTGCGATCGTTCAAAATTTGCTTTGGGATTTGCCGATCAGGTTGATCCGATCGCTCAACTGCCGCAATCTCTTCGCCATATCGGGATCTTTATCCCGCAGTTGAGCCACTTTATCACAGCTGTAGATTACAGTCGTGTGATCCTTGCCACCAAACTCATCGCCAATCTTGGGTAAGCTCAGGTCCGTGTTCTGACGCACCAGGTACATGGCAACCTGACGGGCCTGGGATATTTCCCGCCGCCGGGAATTACTCTTGAGATCTTCGATGGACAGATTAAACTCATCTGCCACCGCTGCCATCACCACTTCCGCAGACACCTCCACATTGCCAACAGGGGGATTGAATACTGGCGCAATATTCTCCACCGTCATGGCCAAACCCGAAATCGACATATAGGCTGCTGCCCGAATTAATGCCCCCTCTAGTTCCCGAATATTGGAAGTGTAGTTACTGGCTATGTATTCTACCACATCTCGCGGCAGGGGAATATTTTCGTCTTCTGCCTTTTTCTGGAGAATAGCTATCCGCGTTTCTAAATCTGGCGGCTGAATGTCGGCGATCAATCCCATCGAAAACCGAGAACAGAGGCGTTCTTTCAACCCCGGAATCTGGTTCGGGGGGCGATCGGATGCCAAGACAACCTGCTTGCCAGCTTCATGCAAGGTGTTGAAAGTATAGAAAAACTCTTCCTGGGTGTATTCCTTGCCTTCGATGAACTGTATATCGTCCACTAATAGCATATCTGCGGCCCGATAATGTTCCCGGAAGCTTTGCATGCTGTCCTTGCGGATGGCGGTAATCAGGTCTAAGGTAAATTTTTCCGTCGAGACGTAAAATACCTTAGACTCAGGTGCAATCTCTAAGCGATAGTGACTGATCGCCTGCATCAGGTGCGTTTTTCCCAGACCGACGCCACCACAGAGGAACAAAGGGTTAAACTCCCGTCCGGGAGACTCGGCCACGGCCAGGGCTGCTGCATGGGCCATGCGATTGTTAGAGCCGACCACAAATCGCGAGAATACATACTTGGGGTTTAAGTTCGTCGGTCTGGGTTGGTTTGGCGTGCCCCGATCTGGTTCCGTAGGGCGGGCGTCTCGCCTGCCTGGCAATGGCCACAGGATATCCCCGTCAGATCCGGTGGTGCGATCGTCCGCAGCGACGACAACCTGGATTTCCACTGGCTGACCCCAAATTTCCTGCACCACATCAGCAATAGTTTTGAGATAATATTTTTGTAGCCAATTGCGGGCAAAGGGGTTGGGGGTGGAAATTACCAGGCAATTAGAAGTCATCTTCACTGCGGACGCTGGTTTGATCCAAGTCTCAAATGTCGGTCGAGTCAGTTCGATCTGTAAACGCTCCTTAGCTTGAGACCAGAGACTTTCAAGGGTAATTGCCACAGAGGGCACCTCCACAATTGCTAATTAATCATCCCCATCAGGAGAGAGGGTATTGACAAGATTCTAATTAATCCTGCCGAGAATCGATCGATTCTCGTCGTAAAGAATAGTAATAGCGCACTACTTTGACTGATAACGAGGACTAAGCTCTATGACTAAAACAGGCGATCGTTTTCACCACCCTGGTGCTGATGCTGACAAGGGTGCTGGTAAAGCAGTGACTTGCTTGTCCCTGCTGCTGGTTGCGGCCGGAGTGACCTTTGTGGCCGATCGGCTGCTGATGACTGGTCCACCCCCACCCCCTGCTGCTCGCGCCTTGTCTAGTCCGGGGATGGCTGGGGCTAACTATAATTTTATTGCTGCTGCTGTGGCCAAAGTTGGTCCGGCGGTGGTCAGACTTGATGCGGACCGGACTGTATCTCCTCGGGAAGATTCACCTCGCCTGCCAGACCGACGGTTTTTCGGTCCCGGAGGTAACTGGCTACAGCAAGGAACTGGTTCTGGCTTTATCATCAACGTCGATGGACTGATTGTCACTAATGCCCATGTGGTAGATGGTGCCAAGAAAGTGACAGTACCGTCAAGACTCTCAATGATGGTCGTTCCTTTGACGGTGAGGTACTGGGTCCGATCGCGCAGCGGCGCGTCTAGCGCATCGCCTCACCAATATGACGGTAATCAAAATCTCGGCTAATCATTTGCCGGTGGTGACAGTAGGGGATTCGGAGCAGCTGAGACCTGGGGAATGGGGCGATCGCGATTGCGCTGCGCGCACGCTACGCGATCGGTCCGCGGACGGCCCGAAAAATCGGGAATCCTTTGGGGCTGGACAATACGGTCACTGCTGGAATTATCAGTGCTACTGGTCGTTCTAGTTCTCAAGTAGGGGTCCCGGGTAAGCGAGTGGGGGCCCCCTGTTAAATCAGCAAGGCGATGTCATCGGCATGAATACTGCTATCATTGGAGGTGCTCAAGGTTTAGGTTTCGCCATTCCTATCAACCAAGTGCAGGGGATTGCCTCCCAACTGATTGCTACTGGTCGGGTCTGGCATCCTTTTTTGGGTATCCGCATGGCCATCATCACCCCTGAGTTGATCGAAAACTTGAAGGCCGATCGGTCCTTGGGGTTGAAGCAGAGAACACAGGTGTTTTAATTGCCGAAGTAATCCCCAACTCTACTGAGGTTTGTAGTGAGGACTTCCGTCCTCACTACAAACCTCAGAAAAATCAGCATCTGCCGCCGGACTGAAAAAAGGTGATGTGGTCCAAGAGATAGATGGTAAAACTGTTACCAAAGCTGGCCAACTTCAGCAAATAGTCCAAAAAAGTTCGGTGGGCGATCGCTTGTTGCTGACGGTGCGCCGTCAAGGAAAAACTTTGAAGATTGTCGTGCAACCGGGACCATTGCCGAGGAAGTATCATGAGTAAAACATTGTCAATTGCCCAATTAGGAGATCGGGTGCTGCGCCAGCAAGCCCGGCCAATTGAGAATATCGAGTCGGTGCAACCATTGATTGATGACTTGATTGGCACGGCGGCTGTATCCAATGGCGTCGGAATTGCCGCCCCGCAAGTTGGGGAATCTTATCGCTTGTTAATTGTGGCCTCTCGTCCTACTATCCGCTACTTAAACGCTCCCAAGATGGAACCGACTGCGATGATTAATCCCCAGATTATAGCTCATGAGGATGAAATAGTCAAAGATTGGGAAGGCTGTCTGAGCATTCCCGGGATTCGGGGCTGGGTGCCGAGATATCGAGCCATTGAGGTAGAATATACCAGTAGGGACGATCGGGTGCAGCGCCTGGAGTTAACTGACTTTGTCGCCCGGATATTTCAACATGAATACGATCATCTGGAGGGGCTAGTCTTTTTAGACCGATTGGAGAGTACCCGCGACATCATCACCGAACAAGAATATCAGAAGCAAATTGTCGATCCTCGTTAAGTTTGGTGAAGATAATTAAAAGGGATGTGAATTGCGATAGAGTAAGAGAAGTTGTTGATTGAAGGAATTAAAGCAAGATGGCAATAAATCTGAGTAAAGGTCAGAGGATCGATCTGTCCAAAGAAGCCCCGGGGATGAAACGAGCAACTGTTGGCCTGGGATGGGAGGTGAATAAAACTGACACGGGTTCAGATTATGACTTGGATGCTTCCGTATTTATGTTGGGAGAAAATGGGAAAATTCCTGACGAAAAGTATTTTGTGTTTTACAACAATTTAGAATCTCCAGATGGTGCGGTAAAATCGATGGGGGATGAAAGAACGGGAGCCCAGGGAGGAGATGATGAGACGGTCAAGATAGAGTTGGATAAAGTGGATCAGAAGATTAAAGAAATGGTGTTTATCGTCACTATCCACGAGGCCCAGGAGCGAAAGCAAAATTTTGGCCAGGTGCGAAATTCTTTCATCAGAATTTATGATGAGGAGACAAAAAGTGAGGTAGCGAAGTACGAGTTGGATGAGGACTTCTCCACGGAAGCGGCGATCGAATTCGGTCGTCTGTATAAGAAAGATGGCTCCTGGAGATTCCAAGCAGTGGGACAAGGTTTTAATTCCGGACTGCAAGGTTTTGTAGACCAGTATGCTTCTTAAACTGGTAGTTGAGGGAGGGTTAGGGTGAGCGAAAAAAAGCGATCGCCCTAACCCAGAAGTTCAATGATTATTTGTTAAGTTAGGAGGAGAAAAAATGGCGATAAATTTGCAGAAAGGACAGACAATAGTCTTAGACAAGAATGAATATGACTTGTCGTCACTAACAATGGGTTTAGGATGGGATGTGTCTCCATCAGGAGGTTTCTTCGGTAGTGGAAAAGATTTTGACCTGGACTCCTATGCCCTTTTGCTAGCAGAAGATGGCAAGTTGAAAAACCCAAAAGAAGATGCGATCTATTATGGACATTTGCGATCGGGCGATCGCACGGTAGTTCATTCAGGAGATAATCTTACAGGAGAAGGAGCAGGGGATGACGAACAAATAGTTCTCAAGCTGAGAGAAATACCGGAAAAATATCAGAAAATTGTTCTGGGGGTGAATATTTATCAGGCGAAAGACCGGAAACAGCATTTTGGCATGGTAGCAAATGCTTTTGTGAGAGCGATCGATGCCAAGGGCAGGGAAATTGCCAAATATAGTTTGTCGGGTGATGCTGAGTATGATGGCAAAACTTCTATGTTAATGGGAGAAGTTTACAAACATAAGGAAGAATGGAAGTTTAGAGCTTTGGGCAATGCAATGGAAGCTACCCTGCAAGAGGTTGTTAATTCATTCAAAGGCTAAATAAAACTCATTTTTCAATGTTGCAACGACTATTGCGCCCATTAACTTTGGGGATAGGAGGATTATTCGGTAGCGCGATCGCCTTTTGGGGGTTAGGGAAAATGTTAACGGGGGTTTGGCAGCAACAAACCTTTGCTATAGAATCGCCATTGCTACTGTGGATCCACGAGCAAGCTAATCCAATTCTGGATGGAGTGATGCTGATGATAACAAAATTGGGCAACAGTAATAATTGCTGGTCATACAACGATCGCCACCAGCTCATTTCTTGTAGGAGAAACCAGGTCTTGGCCTCTGGCCACCAGGCGATCGCCCCAAACGGCGGGAGAAGAAACCAGGTTTCTCGGATAGATTGTGGCCTCCGTGCCGAGATAGGGTAAAAGAAACCCGGTTTCACCGCCCCCCAGGCGATCTCCTCATAGATACGCCCGCCCCAGGGCAGCGCAAGCGCGCCTACGAATGCTGCCGACGGAAGCAGGCCGCGCCCAAAAATCCTACTAACTGCACTAAGACAATACTCGGTCCGGAAGGTAAGTCTAAACTGCCAGATACTACCATCCCGATCGCCCCACTCAGAGCACCAATACAGGCGGCTATTGCCAGAAAAGGCACAAATTGATGACACAGCAACTTTGCCGTCGCTGCGGGAATCACTAAAAAAGCATTTACCAATAGTATGCCCACGGCCCGAATGGTTAAGGCGATCGTCCCTGAGAGGAGAACAATAAACAAATACCGATACCATTGCACCGGAATTCCCTGCACTCTGGCCAGATCGGAATTGAGAGTCAGCAGAACTTGTTCGGGGAAAGTCCAGATTAACCATGCTACAGTTATTCCCAGCAGCAGTGCTAATAAGATTAAATCCGTACTGCTAATTGCCAGAATATCACCAAAGAGAGCAGATAAAAGATTGCCTCGGTATCCTTTCAAGAAGCTAAACCCGATCGTCCCCAGGGCCACGGAACTCGCCACCACAATACTTAATATCGTATCGCTGCCTAAATCCGTCCGATCGATCAGGTAAACTACTGCTAGCCCTGAGGCGACGATAAATCCTATCAGTGAAGCAGTTGGGGGCAACTCTAATAAAGCAGCCATAACCACCCCTAAAAAAGCCGCATGACCTAAAGCATTGCCAAATAAAGATAACCTGCGTAAAATCACAAAGCTGCCGAGGATTCCCCCCAGAATTCCGAGGAGGACACCCCCAGCTACAGCCCGTTGCATAAATGGTAAGCTAAATAGACTTACCCACACCGTTCCGGAAAAATCGGGAACATTCATGTTGATGAAAATAGCGCGTGAGAGTTGAACCGTAGATCCTGTTGATATTTTCTGTACTTAGGGCGATACTCGGTACACCTTGACACAGCAAACGGCGATTCATACATATTACCCGATCGCAGTAGCGACTGACCATGTCTAAATCATGGGAAACTTGGAGAATAGTCCAAGCTTGTTCTTGTTGCAGTTTGGCCAGTAGATCGGCAAATTCAGCTTCTCCCGTGGCATCTACACCGGCCATCGCTTCATCCAATACCAACAGACGGCGAGGAACCACCAAGCAATAGGCTAACAGCACTCGTTTGAGTTCGCCGCCACTGAGAACGCCAATGCGCTGATGGGCCCGGTTTTGCAGATTAACTTGTTCTAAGGCATATTCTACAGCTTGGCGCTTTCTTTTGGCATATTTGCCAAATCCCAGAAATCTCCGCTGATGATGATATCCTAAACCCACTAACTCAGCTACGGACAGGGGAAAGCTGCGATCGAAGGGCAATTTCTGGGAAATATAGCCAATACTCTGGCCATATTTCCCCAATTTTTTCATCTGATGTCCAAATATTTGAATCTCCCCAGCTTGATGCTCTATCAAACCTAAAATAGCCTGAATCAGAGTACTTTTTCCCGCGCCATTAGGACCGATGATCGCCGTATTCGTCCCAGATGATAACTGAAAAGAAACCGATTCGACGGCTGTATATTCACCGCGATAGATTGTCAGGTTAGAGACCTTGACTACGGGTGGTTCCCCAGCACATAAAGAATTAATCACCGGCAGACTGTCTCCAAAGTTTGTAGATTTTGCCTCATGGCTTGAAAGTAATATTGCGGGTCAGCAGGTCCGGACTCTATGGGGTCTAAAATTTTTACTGGCACCCCCACCTGTTTGGCTATCTGCTGGATTCGGCGATTTTCAACGCTATCGGAAAGTAAGGCTTTAACTTGAAATTCCTTCGCTGCTTCTATCACTCGCTGCAAATCTCTAGGGGTGAGATTGTCTTCTGGCAATTCTACTACTGCCATTTGTTGCAACCCGTAGCGTTTGGCCAGGTAAGGGTATGCATCGTGGAAGGTAATAAACCTACAACCGCCCAGTTGACTGCGCTCAAATTCCCGATCGAGCTTTTGAAGTCGGAGAATATAAGCTTCTGCATTATCCCGATAGGTTTGAGCATTGACAGGGTCTGCGGCAATTAAACCATCCCGAATGTTTGCCACTTGCTGTTGTGCTAATACCGGATCTAGCCAAACATGAGGGTTTCCCTCTGCGTGATCGTGACCGTCGTGGTCATCATCGTGGTCATCATGGTCATCATCGTGATCGTGACCGTCGTGGTCATCATCGTGGTCATCATGGTCATCATCTTGGTCGTCATCGTGGTCATCGTGGTCATCCTCGTGGTCATCCTCGTCGTCTTTGAGAGGTTCTATCCCCGTGCTGGCATCAATTTCCTTCAGCTTCCGGTTACCAGTATTTTCTACCAACCTTTCCAGGAATTCTTCCATACCCAAGCCATTCATCACCAGCACATCCGCTTGAGCAACGGTGCCGACATTCCCTGGGGTCGCCTGGTAATCGTGAACCTCTACTCCCGGTGGGATTAAAATCTCTACTCGCGCTTCCTCACCGGCTACCGCCCTAGTAAACATATATATGGGCAGGAACGTGGCTACTATTTTGGGAGCGCCACTCTGAGCCCTGCACGCGACATTAGTCAAGGAAATGCTAGCCAGAAATGCTAGCAAGGAGAACAAGTACCGGCGCTGCTTGAGCAGTTTTTTGACCATTGACAAATTCCTCATCATATGATACACTCTTTTTCTCTGCTGGGAGTAATCGCGTCCGCCTTGGGGTTAGGGGACTGAGAACCCATGAGAATAAGAATCATTATCATTTTACAGTAAACAAGAAAACAAGGCAATAGATTTGACAATTGCCACTTCCAACCCCGCTGACTGTCCCTACCGTTCCGGAAAAATCGGACACGCTTCACTGGTGGGTGTATCTCATTTTTGCTGCTCTCTGGTTTCACTCTTTTGCCCAGAAACCCCTCGTTCCCGCAGAGCCGTGGGAACGAGGGGGAGACATCGTAGTCGCACTACCCAAGAGACATCGTTTCTTAATTTATTACGGTACGCAGTCCTTGTCGGTTTAGGCCATTAGGACATCCATTATGGTTTTGTTGTAAATAATCCGACCGGGAGTGGTGCGGATGTACTGGGAAATCATCTCTCCATCCGCAGTTTCCCGCACCCGGCGTTCCCGGTATAATTTGGTTACCGTGCCATCTGCTGAGATTTCTTGAGAGACAACTTCATAGTCGGGGGTTTCAGTTTCCACCTCACTGTCATAGCGCACCCAGACATAAGCCTGCAGGTGTACTTGATTTTGCTCATAGGCGACGATCGCGTCTGCGAGGTTGGCGAAATAAGTGCCAGCGCCTTTTTGGGGATTGGGGTTATCAGCGGTGAGGTAATAGCATCCCAAGACCATATCCTGACTGGGGGCGACGATCGGGCGACCCGTAGCAGGAGACATAATATTATTAGAAGCCATCATCAGCAGTCGGGCTTCTGCCTGGGATTCCAGAGACAGGGGTATATGTACCGCCATCTGGTCTCCATCAAAGTCAGCATTAAAAGCAGGACAAACCAAGGGATGCAATTGAATCGCCCGACCCTCTACCAATATCGGTTCAAAGGCTTGAATTCCCAAGCGGTGTAAGGTTGGTGCCCGGTTGAGCAGCACCGGATGGCCGTCAATCACTTCCTCCAATATATCCCAGATATGAGGATCCCCTCGCTGAATCAACTTTTTCGCTGCCTTGATGTTATTCACCAGTCCCCGGTGAATCAGGCGGTGAATCATGAAAGGTTGAAACAGTTCGATTGCCATTTCCCGGGGCAAACCGCACTGGTGGATTTGCAACTGCGGTCCCACGACAATCACGCTACGACCGGAGTAATCAACCCGTTTCCCCAATAGGTTTTGCCGGAAACGACCCTGCTTGCCTTCGATGATGTCAGATAGGGACTTGAGAGGACGATTGTTAGCCCCGACCACAGTCCGTCCGCGACGACCATTATCAATCAGAGCATCAACTGCTTCTTGAAGCATCCGCTTTTCGTTGCGGACAATAATTTCCGGTGCCAGGATTTCTTGCAACCGCGCCAGTCGATTATTGCGGTTAATCACCCGGCGATAGAGGTCATTCAAGTCAGAGGTAGCAAAGCGACCCCCATCCAACTGTACCATTGGGCGCAAGTCTGGGGGAATGACTGGCAGTATGTCCAGGATCATCCACTCTGGTTTAGAGTTCGTGGCCACGAAATTATCAATCACCCGCAAACGCTTAATCAGCTTGGCTCGCTTCTGTCCCTTAGAAGCAACAATTTCCTCTCGTAGTTGTTCTGCTTCTGCTTCCAAGGGCAAGTTGGCAAGTAGGCGTTGCATGGCTTCCGCGCCAATGCCCACCTCTACACCGATCATGGTAGACTCTTCGTTGTAGAGCTGATCCTCAATTTCCATCCACTGGTCTTCAGTCAGCAACTGCTTGTAGGTCAGTGCAGGGATGTTTTCGTCTTGTTTGTGCAACTCCACCGTGTTGCCCGGATTGAGCACTACGTAGGAATTAAAATATACGATCTGCTCTACGTCTTTTAAGGGCATATCTAGCAGGATGGCCATGTAGCTGGGAATGCCTTTGAGATACCAAACGTGAGCTACTGGCGCTGCTAGCTTGATATAGCCCATGCGATGACGCCGCACTTTGGACTCTGTGACTTCCACGCCGCAGCGTTCGCAGACAATTCCTCGGTGGCGTACTCTTTTATACTTTCCGCACCAACATTCCCAATCTTTTGAAGGTCCAAAGATCCGCTCGCAGAACAACCCGTCCATTTCTGGCTTGAGCGTTCTGTAATTTATGGTTTCAGGCTTCGTTACCTCTCCCACTACCGACCCATTCGGCAGGGTTCGCTCTCCCCATTTACGTATCCTCTCTGAGGAGGCTATGCCAATTTTTACGTAGTCAAACCGCTGGTCTTGTTCTTTCATCTTTATCTCTTGCAAGGGTCCGAGTCGGTTCCGCCCACAGTACGCGATCGCCTGTTATCTACGGAGTAGTTAGTTATCAGTTTAAGTCGCCAATCTCTTAGTATAGCCTAAGTTGCTACCTATAGAACCTCAAAACCCAAACTAGGCAAAAATGGCCAACTCGGCCAATTTTGCCTAGTGATTTACCCCAAAATAGCATTTTTGCGGAGAAATTTACCAAAAATGTATTAATAGGAGGCAACTTGAGTTAGTATACTATCGGCAAGGTAAATTTGACAAGTCTTCTGCCAGATGCGATTTTTCGCGCAGCGATCGGGAAGCAGGATCCAGCAGGCCCAGCCCTTCATTATATTGCAGTCCATACTTTTTCAGGGCGATCAGTTGTTCTCCCGTATGAGTCATGGGATATCCAGCATTAATCAGTTCCACTTGCGACTGTGTCGAGTCGGCGTTAAATTTATTTTCCAGTAAAGCCGTGTAATTTCCTTCTCTACCACCCGCCCAGTTAAAGGAGTCTGAAAGAATTAAGATACTGAAGGTGCCTGGTGGTTTTTCCAGGGGATAATCTTTATCATTAAAGCCAAATTTGTTTGTGCCATTTGTATGAGATCGCACCCGAAATCCCATTTCTGGCTCGTACTGGTAAAACCCCCGCGTTACCAGGCGGTCGCCAGGTAAAAAGCCTGCTGAAAACAGAACTGGCAACCCTGGCAAGCAGCAAAATCTTGCCTGCATTGCTGTTTACCGAACATCACCAGTCCCACGCCGCCTCGGCCTTTTTCCCCAGTCCCTTTCCCCGGGGTGTGGTCAAAACCCGTTGGTAAGAGGATCCCCCCCCAGCCCCCCTTTTTAAGATACTGTGGGGCAATTAACTGGCGGGGGGAACCCGCCAGTCCAGCCAAACCCTTACGAAGAGAGGACTTTCTCCCCACTCCCCACTCCCTACTCCCAAACCCAGAGATCTCGTAATTCGCCCACAGCATCTTTTAAGGGGGGGGCAAGTTGCTTCCCCCCATTTCTGAAGGGGGGGCTGGGGGGGGATCGCCCACGCGCAGGGAGAGAGGAGAAAATTGCTCTACTCTATCAACTACTACACCCCTTTCTCCGGCCAGAGGAGCTGCGTGCTTATTCCAGATAAGGTTTAATATCTTTATAAATCTGCTTGGCAATTATTAAGTTGCCATTTGGAGAAACATGAGCCTTGTCAATATATATGTACTCATCATGTGAAAACATATCTGTGTAATCTACTATCCACTTATGTCCGCGCTTTCGCATAACATCTTTAATCAGTGGATACACATTTTTGTACTGCAATTCTATTTCCTTACCCCATTTATTAAAATTTAAATGAGTTAATTTTGGGTTGCCAACATAAGCAACGGGCTGCAATATAGCCAAAAACTTGATGCCGCGTGCTTACGCTAAATCGTGAGCTATTTCCCAATTGTTAACAATTGACTCTGCCACCCTTTGAGCCCGTTCCAGAGAGTTGTCGCACAGATAAGCATTATCAACAGAACTTTTAACCATCTGAAGACTGAATATCTTCCTGTTAATTTTTGCAACTAAGCTTCTTGTACCAAATAAGAACGCAAAATCTAGGTATTGTAAAAATTCACTTCCATTCAAAAATAGCTTGACCTTGTCATTGGTCAACAATCTGCTCTCTTTTATTTGCTTTCTAAATTTTTCTGTTTCCTGATGTTCGCTCACTTCAAGCTCAGCCCTACAACTAACTGCAACATCGTTAACCCCATCGTAAAATATAACAATATCTATTTTTTCTCCTTGAGCTAAAAGATTGACTAATCGAGCAATGCCTTGACGGCTATTAAAGCCTCGCTCTCCCTTGTTGTAAGACGGCATTCCTGAAATTGAACTAAACAGAGCAGGAATAGTGCCATTATCTGGCGAACCCCAACCCCACATTGTTGAGCCTCCCAAAAAGTAAACTGATTTCGGTCGGGATCGAGCTGAGAGTCGCCTCTCAACCCTCCCTTTCGGAACCGGACTTGCGACTTTCACCGCAGGAGGC